>NCGI01000379.1 GCA_002256925.1 Polaromonas sp. 28-63-22 | reverse complement strand
CGCAGGGTTCTAGTCGAGCGGACGCTTCAAACGTATTTCCTCGAGCCGGATATCGCCAAAAGCGACGGTTTTCAGCGACGTCATGTCGCGTTTGAAGCCTGCGCCTTTTTCATAAAAGCGCAGCGCCCGCTCGTTGTGCAAAAGCACCCACAACGTGACCTGGGTGCAACCTTCTTCCTTCAGGCCGTCGCGCGCACCGTCCCACAGCGCCAGGCCGATGCCCTTGCCCCAATGTGCCGGCGTGACGTACATGGCCCAAATCTCGCCGGTGGTCGATTTGCTGCCGGCGTCGCGCGAACGGTCGAAGCCGACAAAGCCGACCATGCTGTCGCCGTCGGTAGCCACCAGAATCTGAGGGTCGCTGAATTCGATGGCTTCGCGCCAGAAAGCCTGACGCTTTTCCACCGTGATGGCAGCCAGATGCTCGGCCGGCATGAGACCGGCATAGGCGGCCTGCCAGGTGGCAACATGGATTTCGGCAATGGCTTTGGCATCGCGGGCAACGGCGGGGCGAACTAAATAGCTGGACATGAAAGAATCGCTTGTGAAAAGTCGGGACATGCCGCAAGGGCAGCAAGGCGGGCGCACGGTCGGCGCGGCCCCGAATTGTCGCGCAAATTCACAGGCACCTGGCCTTCAACCCGCGCGGCCCGAAGGCCACACCCGGCATCGACCCGATGCCGCGCAGCTTCTGCGCTAAATTCGGACTTCGCACACGCCCGTCCCCGCCACCCGGCTGAATATCCATCGCCTTGCGCGTCCCCATGCCCCTGCCAGCCCCTGAATCTCCCCGTGCGCTGCCGGCCAGCGTGTTTCAGGCCCGTCTGGCACCGGGCGCCCCCGTCTTTGACGCGCCTTCCGACACGCCCTTGCTGCTGGCGGCGGAACGGGCCGGGCTGGCGCTGGCCAGTTCGTGCCGCAACGGCACCTGCCGAAGCTGCATCGGCCAGCTGGTCAGCGGGCGCGTGATGTACCGCATCGCCTGGCCCGGCCTGAGCGCGGAAGAAAAGGTGGCAGGCTGCGTGCTGCCCTGTGTGGCGTATCCGCTGTCCGATGTGGTTTTGGGCTTTTCTTGAACGAAAAGTGCCTGCAGACCACTATTTACCTGCGCGAGCAGCTACATTTTTGATAGCGACTTCCGGATGTGGCGGACGTGCGGATCAGGGCCTGCCAGGGAAAGTTTCGCAGGACGTATAGCGTTGTCAAACAGGTGTGCAAGGATGGACGGATGGACCCCCTGACGTTTCGGCCATGGCCGCACCCCCCGCCCGACCCGGCTGTTTTCGCGCCCACGCCCGATGCCGCAGCGACTTTTGACGAGCACGAGGAACTGAAGGCAATTCTGCGCACCGGCAACGCCCATTTCGACACCCAGGTCCACGCCCACATCACCGCGCGCGGCCAGTCTTTTCCGCTTTTCACCGCCAGCATCGGCACGCAAGACCCGCTGGCACCTGCGGTCGGTTTTTTTGGCGGTATTCACGGCCTGGAACGCATCGGCACGCAGGTCATCCTGCACTACATGCGGGCACTGCTGTTCCGCCTCGCATGGGACGAACTGCTGGTCCAGCAGTTGCAAAAGGTGCGCCTGGTCTTCATGCCGATCGTCAACCCGCCGATGGAGCCCGAGAGCGCCGTGATGCTGCAGGTGGTACGCGACCAGCTGGCCAGCCGGCCCTTCAGTCTCGCGCTAGACTGCCACTCGGGTTATGGATTCGCAGACAGCATCTGGTTTCCGTACGCCAGGACGCGGCGCTTGATGCCGCACCTGCCTGAAATGTTTACCCTCATGACCATGCTTGAACAATCAATGCCGCACCATGCCTATAGTTTCGAGCCTCAAAGCAACCAGTACCTGCTGCATGGCGATCTCTGGGATCACGCCTATGACCACACCCCCCAGGGCCATGTTTTTTTGCCCATGACGCTGGAGCTGGGCTCCTGGCTGTGGATACGAAAAAATCCGCGCCAGCTTTTCTCGCGCCACGGCATTTTCAATCCGATCAAGGCGCACCGCGTCAAGCGCGTGCTGCGCCGCCACGCCGATCTGCTCGATTTTCTGACCCGCGCCGCATTTGCCGCGCCCCGATGGCTGCCTGGCGCTGACCGGCGCGCGCAGCTTTCGCAACTGGCCACGGCCCACTGGCGGCCGCGCCAGCTGCCATGAGTGGCGATGCAGCGCTGACCTGGGTGCTGCTGCGGGGGCTCACGCGTGAAGCCCGGCACTGGGGCGACATTGCTGGCTGCGGGCCTGAAGCCGCCTTACGCGCTGCTGGCCCTGTCGCTGGGTGGCATGGTCGCGACCGACTGGGCGCAGCGCTACCCGGCCGAAGTCGAAAGACTCGTGCTGATCAACACCAGCATGCGCCCCCACAGCGGCATCACGGCGCGGCTGCGCCCGGCCAGCTGGCTGCGCCTGCTCTGGCTGGCCGCCCGCTGGCGCAAGCCCGAAGCCGCCGAGCGCATCATTCATGAATTGACATGCAGTTCGGAGTCAAGCCGGGGCGGTGACCTGCCGGGCTGGGTGGCGATTCGCAAAAGCGCGCCGGTCAGCGCCGCCACCGCACTGCGCCAGATGCTCGCCGCCGCGCGTTTTCGCTGTGCCGCCACGCCGCCGCGGTGCCCGGCGCTGGTGCTGTCCTCGACGGCAGACCGGCTGGTCGATGCGCGCTGTTCGGCCGCACTGGCTGCCGCATGGCTGGCCCCGCACTACCGCCATCCGTGGGCCGGCCATGATTTGCCGCATGACGACGCAGCCTGGATCGTGCAGCGCATCACCGGCTGGCTGCACAAGGAAAAAGCGGGCGA
>NCGI01000378.1 GCA_002256925.1 Polaromonas sp. 28-63-22 | reverse complement strand
TTTGCCGGCCTGAAGATAGAGGCCTTTTCCGTTTGACCGACCACTACAACGCTCTGGGCCTGAGCAGCGCCGCCACGCTGGCCGATATCAAAAAAGCGTTTCGCCAGAAGGCGTCTGCGCTTCACCCCGACAAAAATCCTGCGCCGGACGCGGCAGCGCGCTTTCGGGCCGTGCAAGAGGCCTACGACGTGCTTGCCGATACGGACAAGCGCCAGGCCTATGACGACAACCGCCGGCGCAACCTGCTCGACAGCCCGCTCGATACCGCGCGGGAGATCTGGACACAGTATTTTGACGCGCTGATGGCCCCTCGCTGAACCGAACGACTCCCACCATGAAGAACCTTGCTGCATGAACATCACGCCCTTTTTCCTTGATCTGCGTTCGGCCTACCAGTCTGAAATCGATGACCTCCGGTTCGACTCCGAAGGACGCGATGTGTTGCGCCAGCGGCTGGCCGACAAACGCAGGGAGGTTGGTTTTCTGGTGCTCATGATGGAGCTGAGTCCCGAGATGGTTGCGGTGATTTTTCACCAGGGCTTCGAGTTCCGGCTGCCTGCGCTGATGGACAACCTGCTCAGTCTCGAAGCCGACGAGTTTCCCGAATGGAGCCATCTGGCCGACGGCGTTCACATGGCGCCTTGGGCGCACGAGCTGGCGCAGATCGTTTTGAAGGAGCCAGGCGGCGAATGGTTCTTGACGGTCGCCGCCGGGCTGGAGTACATGGCGGGCAAACCAGCCCTTGCATCGGCCGGTCAGGACGACCATGAAGACCAGGAAGACGATGAAGACGAGGAGGCAGATGACGCAGATGAACGCACGGCGGGGCAGGATGCCGCTGAAGAAGCCGGCGAAGGCAGCGCCCGGGCCCGCAGGGAGGCTGGCGATGACTGGATGGTCGAACAGGGTTTTGATCGCAAGGATTGATGGAACGTTAACGCGAAGCTGAAACTCACATGAACCATCTTGCCCTGATTGAAAAAACCCAGACCCTGATCGCAGCCGGCGACATCGTGGGCGCCGAGTCGGCGCTGGTCGAACTGGCCGACGCTGAAGGCGATTCGGCGCTGATGGTGGTGCTGGATCTGCTCCCGCCCAAGGACATTCTGGCGGTGATCCGCGAATACGATAACTCGAAGGAGTCGGTCGTCAATCTGCTGGTCACGCCGGCGCAGTTCGCGCGTGCGGTGGTGATCGAAAAGCAGTACAAGGATCTCACCCGCACCCATCTGCGGGGTATGGTCAATTCAATCATCTTTCGTGAAGACGCCGACCCGCTGGCGTTTTTGACGGCCATCGGTGATCTCGAAGGCGGCAGCGACGCACTGGCAGACTATTTCTCTGAAAAATGGAGCCGCGTCGAGGCCTTTGCCCGAAGCGGTCTCTTTGATGCCGCCGAAGACCATGGCGAACTGTTGTCCCAGACCGCGCTTCTGGCATCGGCCTATGCCAGACCCCTGCTTCAGCAGGACGAAGTTGCCGATGGCGACTGGATGCAACTGGCCTGGATTCTGCGCTATGAATGCCCGGACCTTTTCATCGAGATGCTCATGGTGCTGCGCGCCAAGGCCAGCGCATATGACGCCAGCCTCGAAGGCACTGACGAGACGGACGACGATGACGGCAAGGTCGAGACGGGTGACACCGACCGCGGCAAGGCCACCCCCGCCCAGCGGGACTCCGACGAAGAATCGGCGATCTAG
>NCGI01000377.1 GCA_002256925.1 Polaromonas sp. 28-63-22 | reverse complement strand
TGGTCGTAGACATAAATCAGGTCGATGTCGCTGGACACATTGAGCTCGCGGGCGCCAAGCTTGCCCATGCCCACGACCCACAGGCGGGCCCTGGCGCCGTCCGGTGCGCGGGGCGGACCATACAGGGCATCAAGCAGCGCATCGGTTTCCTGCACGGCGGCGTCGAGCGCCAGCTCGGCCAGCTCCGTCATGGCCTGCATGACAACGGCCAGAGGCGCCTGCTGTTCGCAGTCGAGCACCACCAGCCGCTCAATCACCAGCTGGCGCAGCACGCGCAAGGCCGCGCCGGTGTCGAGCCCGCTGGCCTGCAGTGCCTCGAACCCGGCCTGCATGGCCGCGCGCAGCGGCGGGCCGGCGGCCAGAAGCGTCATCTGCCCTGCGTAGCGCCGGCGAATGCGCTGCACGAAGCGCGAGTAGTCCGCATCGCCGGCACAGGCAGCCCCACCATCCGGTTTGGGCGGCGTCTCGGGGCCGGGGCTCAGGATGGCAGCCATCGCACTACTTCATACAACGTCATGGAGGAAAGCCCCGGCGCAGAGCAGGTGCGGCGGTCATAATTAAGTGGTCAATGGAGCCAACGATCCCTACCCCGCCAGCACTGCCGACCCGGCGACTTCGATGGCTCGCTATCGTCATGAAGGTGACGCTGTGGCTGGTCGCTGCGGCCTGGCTGCTGCTGGCGCTGGGCTGGTTGGTGCTGCATGGCTGGATTGTGCCGCGAATCGGCGAGTTCCGTCCGCGCCTGGAAGTCGAAGCCAGCAAGGCCTTGGGGGTGCCCGTTCGCATCGGCCAGATCACCGCCACATCGTCGGGGCTGTTTCCGACCTTTGCCTTGACCGGGGTGCGCCTGCTGGACGCGCGCGGCCAGGACGCGCTTCGGCTGCCGCGCGTGTCGGGCGTACTCACGCCCGCCTCGCTGTGGGGTTTTGGTTTTGCGCAACTCGTCATTGACCAGCCCGAACTCGATGTGCGGCGCGCGGCCGACGGCAAGATTTATATCGGCGGTTTGCCCGTGTCCGAGCAGCAACCCACAGACCGCGCGGCGGCCGACTGGATTTTTTCGCAGGCCGAGCTGGTCATTCGCGGCGGCACGGTGCGCTGGACCGACGAGCAGCGCCAGGCGCCGCCGCTGGCGCTGACCAACGTGGACTGGGTGCTGCAAAACTCGCGGCACCGCCACGCGACGCGACTCGACGCGACACCGCCGGCCGAGTGGGGTGAGCGCTTTTCGGTCCGGGGCATCTTCCGCCAGCCACTGCTGTCGGGCAGTCCGGGCAACTTTGCCGACTGGTCGGGCCAGCTGTATGGCGAGTTTGCGCGCGCCGACCTTTTCCGCATCACGCAGTACGCCAGCCTGGACAGCCTGGGCGTCAAGCTGGCCGGCGGCACCGGTGCGCTGCGCGCCTGGGTGGATGTCAGCAACGGCCGGCCCACCGGCGGCCTTGCCGACGTGGCGCTGCAGGGCAACCTGACCCTGAGCCACACCGAACGCGAGGGCCGGCGCCCCGAGCAGACAGAACTGCTGGCTGACAAGCTGGACCTGGCGGCGCTGGCACAGATTGCGAGCCGGCTGCCGCTCGGCAGCCCGACCCACGCGCTGGTCCAGTCGTTTGCGCCCAGTGGCCTGGTCGAGACCCTCAAGGCGCGGTGGCAGGGCCCGATCGACGCACCCACCACGTACGCCGTGAGCGGTCGCGCGACGGCGCTGAGCCTGGCCGCCAGCCCTGCGCCGGCCGGTGGTAAGCCAGCCTCGGCCGTCGGCGCCACCACCGCGACCAGCACCACGATGCCGGGACGGCCGGGGCTGAGCGGCGCGACCGTTGATTTCGACATCACCCAGGACGGCGGCCGGGCGCAGATCGCCATCAGCAAGGGCTCGCTCGATTTCCCTGGCATTTTCGAGGAATCGCGGGTGCCGCTGGACCAGCTTTCGACCGAAGCCTCGTGGAAGATTCAGGGCCGCAGCATCGAGGCCAAACTGCGCAACCTGCAATTTGCCAATGAC
>NCGI01000376.1 GCA_002256925.1 Polaromonas sp. 28-63-22 | reverse complement strand
GTTGCATCAATTCAGCCCACATGAGGTTTCGAAGCCTGTGCAAACGGGTTGTCCGGCAATTTCAGGGCGCATCGAGATGCAAGAAATTGTTACGTAACAACGCCGTCACATATGTAGGAATATACGCCGCACACGGGTAAGGTGCGCGTAAATTGACACCAGAAGCGATGTAAATATTGGCATGGAGCCACCCAGCAAGTGTGCAGCCGGTTCCAGGCAGGGTTCACTGCAAGGTAACGGGTTGTCTGCACGCAACAATGCAGGGGTCGGCGCTCCCCGGAAGAGCGTTCTAAGGGGGTCCAATGCATCTATCACCCTAGTGAGCGACAGCATGCCGGAGAAGCGCTAGCCGACCCAGCGGCGCGCGCTGTGCCAGATCGCCATCCAGGGGCTGTGAGCGTCCGGGTGGCCTGCGGTCCAGCTCATCTGGATGTTGCGAAACACCCGCTCGGGGTGCGGCATCATGGCTGTGAACCGGCCGTCGGCGGTGGTCACGGCGGTCAACCCGCCGGCGCTGCCATTGGGGTTCGCGGGGTAGGCTTCGGTCGGCTGCCCGTGGTTGTCGGTGAAGCGCATCGCGGCAATCACGCGGGCCGCATCTCCACGGCGCGCGAAGTTGGCATAGCCTTCGCCGTGCGCCACCGCAATCGGCAGGCGGCTGCCCGCCATGCCCTGCAGGAAGATACTCGGTGACGGCAGCACCTCGACCATGCTCAGGCGCGCCTCGAAACGTTCACTGCGGTTGGTGGTAAAGCGCGGCCAGGCTTCGGCGCCAGGGATGATGTCGGCCAGTTCGGCAAACATCTGGCAGCCATTGCACACGCCGAGCGCGAAGGTATCGGGCCTGGCGAAGAAGGCCTTGAACTGATCGGCCAGCGCCGCGTTAAAGGTGATGGAGCGCGCCCAGCCGATGCCGGCACCCAGCGTGTCGCCGTAGCTGAAACCGCCGCAGGCCACCACGCCCTTGAAGTCAGCCAGTTGCGCCCGGCCGCTCTGCAGGTCGGTCATGTGCACGTCGCAGGCGTCGAAGCCGGCGAGCGTGAAGGCGTAGGCCATTTCGACGTGCGAATTGACGCCCTGCTCGCGCAGGATGGCGACCTTGGGGCGGGACAACAGCACGCCGGAACCAACCCCAGTCGCTATCGATTTAATAGCTGCTGGCGCAGGTATTACCTGGGCTACAGCCGTATTTGACGTTAAACTGATGTGCAAACCCGGGTCCAGCGGATCACCAGCGGCGGCATGTTCGGCATCTGCGCCTGCCGGGTTGTCGCGTTGCTGGCAGATCTTCCAGCTCACCGCATCCCAGACCTGATGCAGGTCTTGCAACGGTGCCTTGAAGACGGCTTTGGTGTCGCGCCAGACCTGAATTTGGCCCTTGCCCACGTCAAGTGAAGCGTGGTCGGGCCGCGTCTTGCCGATGAAGTGGCTGAACTTCGACAGGCCGTGTTCGCGCAGCGTCTGCATGACCTTGTTGCGCACGTCGGTGCGCACCTGAATCACCGCGCCCAGCTCTTCGTTGAACAGCGCCTTGAGCGTCAGCTCTTCCCGGCGCACACCGACCTGCCCCGCCCAGTTCTTGCTGTCGCCCACTTCCATGCGGCTGTCGGTAATGCCGTCGCCTTCGACCAGCAGCATGTCGATGTTCAGCGACACGCCGACATGGCCGGCAAACGCCATTTCGCAAACGCAGGCAAACAGGCCGCCGTCGCTGCG
>NCGI01000375.1 GCA_002256925.1 Polaromonas sp. 28-63-22 | reverse complement strand
GCGGGAGGGCGAGGTCATCGCGACCTACGCCAAACGCGAACTGCCCAATTACCAGGTTTTTGACGAGCGGCGCTATTTCACGCCGGGGCAGGGCATTTGCGTCTTTGAAGCTGGCGAGGGCCAAAGCGCCGTGCGGGTCGGGCTTCTGATCTGCGAGGACGCCTGGTTTGAAGAACCGGCGCGGTTAACAAGGGATGCCGGGGCTGAACTGCTGGTGGTGATCAACGCGTCGCCTTTCCATGTGGGCAAGGGCAACGAGCGCGAGGTGATGATGCAAAACCGCGTTCGCGCCACAGGGCTGCCGCTGATCTACGCGCACCTGGTCGGCGGGCAGGACGAGATTGTGTTTGAAGGCCGGTCGTTTGTGCTGCAGGCCGACGCCACGCTGGCTGGCCGAGCCCCGGGTTTCAAGGAAAATATGTTCCAGGCCCAGGTAGAACGTGCGCAAGCAGCTATCAAAATAATAGCGACTACCGAACCTGAACGCAGTGACGACGCCGAGTTGTGGGACGCGCTGGTGCTGGGTGTGCGCGACTACCTCGGGAAAAACGGCTTCCCGGGGGCGATTCTGGGTTTGTCCGGCGGCATTGATTCGGCGCTGGTGCTGGCCATTGCGGTCGATGCGCTGGGCGCCGACAAGGTACGCACGGTGATGATGCCGTCGCCCTACACCGCCGACATTTCATGGATTGACGCCCGCGAAATGGCCCAGCGCCTGCAGGTGCGCTACGACGAGATCTCCATCGTGCCGGAGTTTGATGCGTTCAAGGCCTCGCTGGCGGGCGAGTTCAAGGGCCTGCCGGAAGACACGACCGAAGAAAATATCCAGGCGCGCATCCGGGGCGTGTTCCTGATGGCGCTGTCCAACAAGTTCGGCTCCATCGTGCTGACCACCGGCAACAAGAGCGAAATGGCAACCGGCTACTGCACGCTCTACGGCGACATGGCCGGCGGCTTCGCGGTCATCAAGGATCTGCTCAAAACGACGGTGTTCCGGCTCGCGCGCTGGCGCAATGCCCATGACCCCTACGGCACCGGCAGCGCGCCGATTCCCGAACGCATCATCACCCGCGCGCCGAGTGCCGAACTGCGCGCCGACCAGACGGACCAGGACAGCCTGCCGCCCTACGACGTGCTGGACGCCATTCTGACCCGCTACATGGAAAACGACCAGGGGGTCGAACGCATCGTGGCTGCGGGTTTTGAGCGGGCAGTGGTGGAGCGCGTCGCGCGGCTGGTGCGCGTCAACGAATACAAGCGCCGGCAGGCGCCGGTGGGCATTCGCGTCACGCACCGCAGCTTCGGCAAGGACTGGCGCTACCCGATTACGTCGAGGTTTCGCGCTTGAGCCCTACCCGCGCGCAAAATCCCGCGACTTTCGCGCTACATTCGAGCCAGTACGCCTTCTTAAAACCTTCGGAGACATCTCAGTGAAACAAATTACCGCCGTCCTCAAGCCGTTCAAACTCGAAGAAGTCCGGGAGGCCCTCGCGGAATGCGGCGTCACCGGCCTGACCGTCACCGAAGTGAAGGGTTTTGGCCGCCAGAAGGGCCATACCGAGCTTTACCGGGGCGCCGAGTACGTGGTGGACTTCTTGCCCAAGGTCAAGGTCGAGGTGGTGGTCAAGACCGAAGATGTTGATCGCTGCGTGGATGCCATCGTGCGCGCCGCGCGCACCGGGAAAATCGGCGACGGCAAGATTTTCATCACCAGCGTCGAGCG
>NCGI01000374.1 GCA_002256925.1 Polaromonas sp. 28-63-22 | reverse complement strand
TACGGCATGTTTTTGCAGACCCTGATGGTGGCGGCGCGCGGCCACGGCCTGCACACCTGCCCGCAGGCCGCATGGAACGGTTTTTCAAAGATCATCCTGCCGCACATTGGTGCCGGGCCCGACGAGATGCTGGTGTGCGGCATGTCGCTGGGTTACGCCGACGAATCCGCGCACGTCAACACCTTTCGCACGCCGCGCGAGCGGGCGGACCAGTTCACCACGTGGCTGGGTTAGTGGCCCCCACCTTGGTTTTTGGGGTCAGAGCCCAAATTCGCCAAGCCTCTGGCTTGCCCAACGGGTGCGATGCCGTGCATCGCAGCGAAATTGGTGTCTGACCCCAATAACCAAATGCCCCCCGAGGGGGCCGCTGCGCCTGCGGCCCGGCAAAGCCGGTTCTGCGGCCCTGCTGGCGTGAAGAGCACGCGCTGCCCAGACGTTAACGCGTGACTGTCTCTATCGTCCAGCTCCTCGGCGGCCTGTCTTACGCCACCACGCTGTTTCTGATGGCGGCGGGCCTGACGCTGATCTTCGGCGTGACCCGCATTGTCAATTTTGCGCACGGCAGTTTCTTCATGCTGGGGGCGCTGTTCACCGCGCATTGGGTCACCGACTGGTTTCCGGCCTGGGGCGAGAGTGCGCCGCTGTACCTGCTCGCTATTATTTTAGGAGCTGCCTGCGCAGGAATTGCGGGGGCTGCAGCCGAATATCTCTTGTTAAGACGAATGGTGGGAGCGCCCGAGTTGTACCAGCTGGTCGCCACCTTCGGTTTGACGCTGGCCATGCATGACGCGATGCAGTGGAGCTTTGGCCCCGACGAAGTGTTTGCGCCGCGCTTTCCGGGCCTCAAGGGTGCGGTGCAGATCGGTGACGAATTTTTTCCCGTGTACCAACTGGCCATGATCGCGCTGGGGCCGCTGGTGTGGCTCGGCCTGCACCTGTTGCTCAGGCGGACGCTGTTCGGCCAGCGCCTGCGCGCGGCCACGCAGGACCGGCATATGCTGGCGGCCCTGGGCGTGAATCCCAAACCCCTGATGCTGGGCGCGGTGGTGCTGGGCTGCGCGCTGGCCGGGCTGGCGGGGGCCCTGCAACTGCCGCGCGAACCGGCGCATCTGCAAATGGACATGAACGTGATCGTCGAGACCTTTGTGGTGGTGGTCACCGGTGGGCTGGGCAGCATTGGCGGCGCGTTTGTGGCGGCGCTGCTGATCGGCATGGTGCATGCGTTTGGCATCAGCGTGTTTCCGCAGGCCACGCTGGTGCTGGTGTTTTTGACGATGGCGGTGGTGCTGGTGTTTCGGCCGCAGGGGCTCTTCGGCCTGCTGGCCGGCGCGCAGGACGCCGTGCGTGAGCCAGCCCAGAAATTCCGTGGTCTGGGCCGGCGCGCTCTGGCCACGCCGGTTGCCGCAGCCGCGCTGGTGGCGCTGGCCGGCCTGGGCTGGTGGGGTGGCCCCTACTGGCAAACACTGGCGGCCGACGCCCTGATTTTGATGATTTTCGGCATCAGCCTGCAGGCCATGATGGCGCTTGGCGGGTGGCGGCCGTGTTTGGCGCTGCCGTGGTGCGCAGCGCGGGCGTGTACCTGGCCATGCTGTCGCTGGCGCTCGCGCAGGTGATCTGGGCCAGTGCCACGCAGTGGGTGAGCCTGACGGGCGGTGACAACGGACTCATCGGGCTCACCCTCGTCAGCGACGATGGCCGCACGCTTTTTTACGGGCTGCTGGTGCTGGTTGCACTGATGTCGGTGTTTGCGCTGCGCCAGCTGGCCCGTTCGGTGATGGGTGCGGCCTTGCAGGCGGTGCGCGACGTGCCGCTGCGCGCGACGGCATCGGGGCTGCCCGCTGGCTGGCTGAAATACCGCGTCTTCGTTGAAAGTGCCGTGCTGGCCGGTCTGGCCGGCGGTCTGTTTGCGGCCCACAAGGGTGCTGTGTTTCCGTCGATGGCGTCGGTGGCGACGTCGGTCGATGCCTTGCTGGTGGTCCTGCTGGGTGGCGTGCATCAGTTGTGGGGCGCGGTGGTCGGCAGCACGCTGCTCAGCTACGCCAGCGCTGAACTCGGCCGCGAAGTGACTTACTGGCGCGGTGTGCTGGGTCTTTTCATCATGCTCATCATGGTGGCGTCGCCGTCGGGCTTGCTCGGCTTGCTTGAGCGCTTGCCGTGGCTCCGCCGCGCGCCGGGACCGGGCGCAGCGGGCGGCGCAACGAAGGCGGCCGGCTGATGCTGCAGGTTCAGCAACTGGTCAAGCATTTCGGCGGCGTCAAGGCCGTTGATGGCGTGAGCTTTGACGTCGCGCCGGGTCAGTGCGTGGCCCTGATCGGCCCCAACGGCGCCGGCAAGTCCACCTGTTTTGCGAGCATCGCCGGCCAGTACC
>NCGI01000373.1 GCA_002256925.1 Polaromonas sp. 28-63-22 | reverse complement strand
GGTGATCTATGAGCGCCAGCCGATTTACCTGTATGTGCCACCCGCCCAATCGGCCAACTGGGGCCGCTACTGCGGCCGCTACAACGCCTGCGCCCAGCCGGTGATCTTTGTGCAGGACGGCTGGGTGCGCGACCGCGAAACGCAGGCCCGCTATGGTCGCCACGACAACCGCGGCTACAACAACAGTCGCCATGACAACCGGGGCTACAACAATGGCCGCCGCGGCGAGCGCCAGGGCGACGGCGCACACCATGGCCAGGACGGCCAGCGCCAGGGCGACGGCGAGCGCAACTCGCGCAACCAGCGGGAAAACAATTCGAATCAACACTGACCGCTGCGCTGCGCTGGCCTGCCGGAAGGCCAGCGCCCCTGTGAGACGGCCTCGGTCTCGCTACTAAATTAATAGCTGCTCGCGCAGGTATCTATTGGGCTAGCGGCACAAAACACTCTCGAAATCGACTAAAACGGCAGTTTTTCGCCCCGGTAGTCGATCAGGCAGCCCGTATCGTCGGCGGTGACTCCGGCGAGTACCCGCAGCAGATCGGCCGCCGCCTCGTCGGGCGGACGCACCTTCAGGCCGGTCTTGGCAAAGGGCTGGCTCAGCGGCGTTTCGACCGTGCCCGGATGCAGCGCGACGCAAATGCCGTCCTTGTTGCGGCGCGTCAGCTCGATGGAAGCGGTTTTGACGAGCTGGTTCAGCGCCGCCTTCGAGGCCCGGTAGCCATACCAGCCGCCCAGCGCGTTGTCGCCGATGCTGCCAACTTTGGCCGAGACAAAGCCCGCCACGCAGCGCCCGGTTTTGGGCAGCAGCGGCAAAAAATGCTTCATCACCAGCGCCGGGCCGATGGTGTTGATGGCGAACACATGATTCAGGTAGGCGGCATCGAGGTGGGCCCAGCTGCGCTCGGGTTGACCCGGCTCGCCATGCAGGAAACCGCTGGCGACGATCAGCAGGCGAAGCTCGGCGCCCGACCCGGCACATTGCGCCGCCACCCAGCGCGCCGCCGCCGCGAGGCTGGCCTCGTCGGTGTAGTCCAGCGGCGGCTGGGTCCGGCGGCCAAGCGCCAGCACCTGCTGGTACGCGCCTGCCGGGGCCCCGGTTTGCCCTGCCTGCGCCTGCCGCACCAGCGCCGCGCCCAGACCACCCCCGGCGCCTATCACCACCGCCACACGGCGGTCTGCGCTGTCTTTCATGACGCGGGGAGATGCCGGACGCTGGCGATCACTGCGACAACGGATTGACCAGCGTCGCGCGCCCGTCCGGCGTGGTCGTGGTGGACGGTGACGAAACCGTTGGCAGCGGCGGCCGGACACCGAAAGCATCGGGTCTGGCGGGCGCAGGCACGATCACGGTCGAGCGGCCATCGGGCGACGTCACCTGCCGCGAACCCGTCATGCCGCCCGTGGCGCGGTCCAGCTGCGCGCCCGCATCACGGACGCAGGCATTGCGCGCAGGCTCGGGCAACACCCCCTGGTTGCACACGGCAATCTGGCGGTTGTAGCGGGTTTGCGGGTCGAGCGCGCCGCCGGTTTGCGCGCTCGCCGCGCTGGCGACCAGTAACGCCAGGCAGGTGCCGACGGTGACGTGCCAGACCGTCCGAAAGACAGGGTGCATGCGCATGGCAACTCCTTGGGTGGTGCAAGCCGCCATGAGCGTGCGGCCTCCAGCGATCTTATGCCGCGGCCTCCAGCGATCTTATGCCTTCAGGGGCTCTCAGGTGGGCTCGTCCATAAACCGCACCTTGACGCTTTTGCCCTTGACGCCGCCGGCGCTGAGCTTTTGCTGCGCCTGCGCGGCCAGGGCGCGGTCAATCGCCACGTAGGTTGAAAATTCGTTGACGTTGATCTTGCCGACCTGTTCGCGGGTGAAAGCCGGAACACCGCCGTCGCCCCCGGTGAGTGCGCCCAGCACGTCGCCGGCGCGGATTTTTTCCTTGCGGCCGCCGACGATCTGCAGCGTGACCATGGGCGGCAGCAAGGGCTCCTTGCTGGCGGGTGTCAGTTCAGCCAGCTGGTGCCATTCGGACTCGGCCTTTTGCAACTGCTCGATCTTGCCGACGTAGCCCATCTCGTCCATGCTCGCCAGGCTGATCGCCCAGCCTTCCTCGTCAGCCCGGCCGGTGCGGCCGATGCGGTGAATATGCACTTCCGAGTCCGGCGTCACATCGACGTTGATCACCATCTCCAGCTGCGAGATGTCGAGCCCGCGCGCCGCCACATCGGTCGCCACCAGCACCGAGCAGCTTCGGTTCGAGAACTGCACCAGCACCTGGTCGCG
>NCGI01000372.1 GCA_002256925.1 Polaromonas sp. 28-63-22 | reverse complement strand
ACCTCGGCAGCCAGTTGCGCCACCCGAATCAGCGACAGGCAGGCGTCTTCGGCCGGCTTGACCACGCACACATTGCCCGCCGCCAGCGCGCCGCCCACGCTGCGGCCAAAGATCTGCATCGGGTAGTTCCACGGAATGATGTGGCCGGTGACGCCATGCGGCTCGCGCCAGGTCATCACGCTGTAGCCGTTCTGGTAGGGAATGGTGTCGCCGTGTAGCTTGTCGCAGGCGCCCGCGTAGAACTCGAAGTAGCGCACCAAGGCGGCCGCATCGGCGCGCGCCTGTTTCACCGGCTTGCCGCAGTCGCGCATTTCGATTTGGGCCAGTTCTTCGGCATGCTGGGCGACGCTGGCGGCCAGGCGCATCAGCAGGCGACCGCGCTCGGCGGCGCTGAGCTGGCTCCACGCCATCTCAAGGCCGTTGCGCGCCGCATGCACGGCGGTGTCGATGTCGTCGGCATTGCTGCGCTGGATCTCCTCGAACACCTGTCCGTCGGACGGGTCGATGACGGGAATGGTTTTGCCCGACGAAGAGGCAATCGACGTGTTGGCGATGTAGTTGAGCTGCATGGCTCTATTGTGCGCAGTTTGCGGCGCGCGCGTGGCGGCGGGTGTGACGACCGGCAAGGCGCCGGTCCAGGTTGCTGCGAGCACCCTGATGCATGATCAAATAGGCTTGCAGGCCACGTATTTACTGCGCGAGTAGCTACTAAAATAATAGCGACTTGAACCTGGCCTGCAACGCCGCATTGGCCGCACTGGCCTGAAAAGACGCGTAAAAAAGCCCGCCGGAGCGGGCTTGGGCTTCTTGCCAAACAGGTCTATTTGGCAGCGGGAGCCGATGCCGGCGTAGGTGCAGGCGTAGGCGTGCCTGAGGCATCAGCCGCCTGCTTGGGCGCGGGTGCCGGCATGGCGGGGGCCATCGGCGTGTTGGCGGGTGCGCTGATGGCTGCCGGAGCCGCCACGGGCGTGACCGGTGCGGCCGCCGCCTCGCCGCCATGAAACTTCATCATCAGCGGCACGATCAGCAGCGCCACGATGTTGATGATCTTGATCAGCGGGTTGATGGCCGGGCCGGCGGTGTCCTTGTACGGGTCGCCCACGGTGTCACCGGTGACAGCGGCCTTGTGCGCCTCGCTGCCCTTGCCGCCGTGATGGCCGTCTTCAATGTACTTTTTGGCGTTGTCCCAGGCGCCACCGCCGGTACACATCGAAATCGCCACGAACAGGCCGGTCACGATGGTACCCATCAGCATGCCGCCCAGCGCCTTGGGGCCCAGCAGCAGGCCGACCAGAATTGGCACCACCACCGGCAGCAGCGACGGGATGATCATTTCCTTGATGGCGGCGGTCGTCAGCATGTCCACCGCGCGGCCGTACTCGGGCTTGGCCGTGCCTTCCATGATGCCCTTGATCTCGCGGAACTGGCGGCGTACTTCGACCACCACGGCACCGGCTGCGCGGCCCACGGCTTCCATCGCCATGGCGCCGAACAGGTAGGGAATCAGGCCACCGATGAAGAGGCCGACGATGACCATCGGGTCGCTCAGGTCAAAGCTGATGGCGTGGCCGTAGCTCTCGAGTTTGTGCGTGTAGTCGGCAAACAGCACCAGCGCGGCCAGACCGGCCGAGCCAATCGCGTAGCCCTTGGTCACGGCCTTGGTGGTGTTGCCCACGGCGTCCAGCGGGTCGGTCACGGCGCGCACTTCAGGCGGCATGTCGGCCATCTCGGCAATGCCGCCGGCGTTGTCGGTGATCGGGCC
>NCGI01000371.1 GCA_002256925.1 Polaromonas sp. 28-63-22 | reverse complement strand
GGTGGCTACGTCGTCCATGGCACGCTGCCCTGGGTCAGCAATCTGGGGCCTGACCATTACTTTGGCGCGGTGGCCGATGTTGAATGCACCGATGCGGCGGCCAAAACCGAGATCATGTTTGTGGTGCACTGCGACGCGCCCGGCGTGGAACTGCGCAACTGCCCGTCGTTTTCGGCGATGGAAGGCACCAACACCTGGGCCGTGCGTCTGACCGACTACTTCGTTGGCGCTGACCGGCTGATCGCCGACCCGGTGCGCCCCTTCATCGGCCGTATTCGCGCGGCGTTCATCTTGCTGCAGACTGGCATGGGCCTGGGCGTGGCGCAGGGGGCGATTGATTCGATGTGGAAGGTCGAGCGTTCGCTGGGCCACGTCAATGAATTTCTCGAAGATCGGCCCGACGACCTGCAGGCCGAGCTGGATGACCTGACGGCGCGCATCATGGTGCTGGCACAGACGCCGTTTGCCAGCGACAAGGAGTTTCTGATCGATGTGCTGGACGCGCGCGCGCACGCATCGGAGCTGGCGCTGCGCGCTGCGCAATCGGCCCTGCTGCACCAGGGCGCGCGCGGCTATTTGATGAGCTCGGACGTGCAGCGCCGCGTGCGTGAGTCGCATTTCGTCGCCATCGTCACGCCCGCGATCAAGCATTTGCGCAAGGAGATTGCGCGTCTGAGCGCCGAGGAGCAGCCGGCGTGAATGCCGCTGCCGCAACGCTCAAGACCGATGCGTCCGGCCTGCCTTGGGCGTTGTACCTGTGCAGGGCCTGCGGCCTGATTTACGACGAGGCCAAAGGCGACGAAGACAGCGGCCTCGCCCCCGGCACGCGCTTTGCCGACATACCCGACGACTGGGCCTGCCCGCTGTGCGGCGTGACCAAGAATGATTTCGAGCCGTATGTGGCGCTGGCGGTCGAGAAAAGCACGCGTTGCGCCGCACCGGGCCTGTCGACACGCGCAGGCGCCCGCCATGATGCAGGCGCGGTGATCGTCGGCGCCGGGCGCGCCGGCTGGCAGATGGCCGAAGCCCTGCGCGCGCGTGATGGCGACATGCCGATCACCCTCGTCACGGCGTGCAACGGCGACGTGTACGACAAGCCCCTGCTGTCCGTGGCCATGGCGCGCGGCATGGCGCCGGAACAGTTGCCGAAAGAAACCGGCGGCGCGGCAGCCGCGCGCCTGGGCGTGAAACTGCTGGCGCACACGCAGGCCGTGCATGTCCTGCCGTCGAGCCGGCAGTTGCGCACAAGCCGCGGCACGCTGCGCTACCGGCACCTGGTGCTGGCGCACGGCGCCGAGGCCCTTGCGCTGCCGCAGTTTCCGGCGTCGCTGTGCTGGCGCATCAACCATCTGCAAACGTACGCGCGGTTTCGCCATGCCCTCGGCAGCACGCCGCAGCGCGTCGCGGTGGTCGGCGCCGGTCTGATTGGCGCCGAACTGGCCAACGACCTGGCGCTGGCGGGGCACCACGTCACACTGCTCGACCTGGCGGCGCGGCCGCTGGCGGCCTGCCTGTCGGACGCCCAGTCGGACGAGTTGCTGCAGGCCTGGGCGAAGCTGCCGATTGATTTCGTCGGCGGCTTGCAGGTCAGCCGCGTGGCGCAGCGCACCGCCGGGGCAGGCGTGTCGGGCAGACAGATCACCACGGCGTGTGGGCGCGTCTTCGAGGTGGACCACGTGGTGCTGGCGGCCGGCCTGCAGACGCCGAACCGCCTGGCGCGCAGCGCGGGCCTGCGCTGGAACAACGGCATCGACGTGCAGCCG
>NCGI01000370.1 GCA_002256925.1 Polaromonas sp. 28-63-22 | reverse complement strand
GCCACCGGCTTCTTCGGCGTGGCGCATGCCCTTGACGGCATCCCGGCTGAGCGTGGTGTTGGTGGCCACCACGCCGTCCATCGCGTGGCGTTTGAGCGTCGCGGCGATCACCTCGATTTGCGCGTCGTCCAGGTCGGGCGCAATCTTCACGAAAATCGGCACGCGTTTGCCATGTTTGCTGGCCAGCGCTTCGCGTCGTTCGGCGATGCGGCCCAGCAGCGCGTCGAGTGCTTCGTCGCTTTGCAGGGCACGCAGGTTTTGGGTGTTGGGGCTGGAGATGTTGACGGTCACGTAGTCGGCGTGCGGGTACACGCCATCCAGGCAGATCAGGTAGTCATCCACGGCGTTCCCGATCGGCGTGGCGGCGTTCTTGCCGATGTTCAGACCGAGCAGCGCGCGATCGCCGACCTTTTTATGGCAGAAGCGCGCGCGCTGCACGTTGGCCAGAAAGGCATCCAGCCCGTCGTTGTTGAAGCCCAGGCGGTTGATCAGTGCCTGGGCTTCGGTGATGCGGAACATGCGCGGCTTGGGGTTGCCTGGTTGTGCCAGCGGGGTTACGGTGCCGACCTCGACAAAACCAAAACCCATGGCTGCCAGTCCGTCGATGCAGCGGGCGTTTTTATCAAGCCCTGCCGCCAGACCCACGCGGTTTGGAAATGTCAGGCCCGCCAGTTCGACCGGATCCTTGACCGGCGCTGAAAAATACGCCAGCGACAGGGGTGTTCCCTGGGTGCGTGCCAGCGACGCCATCGTCAGCTCATGCGCGGTTTCAGGGTCGAGCCCAAATAAAAAAGGTCGGGCCAGCGCGTAGGGGAGTAGTGACATTGGATAATTCGGCTTGGGTTCGATAACAGGCTTGGGGCAGTCGTGGCGCGGGCGAGGAAGCCGGCCGTGAGTGGCAAGGCCCGATTGTCGCAAAACCCGACTTACCCTTCGAAAATTCTCAAGGCACCGATGATGACGCAAGACGAACTCAAAACCCTGGTCGGCCAGGCCGCGCTCCGCTATGTCGAGCCGGGCAGTATTGTGGGCGTGGGCACCGGCTCCACCGTCAACAAGTTTATCGAGGCGCTCGCCGGCATGAAGGGTCAGATCGCGGGGGCTGTCTCCAGCTCGGTGGCATCCACCGAGCGGCTGCATGCGCTGGGCATCAAGGTGTTCGATGCCAGCGGGGTGGACGATCTGGCGGTGTATATCGATGGCGCCGACGAGATCGATCACTCAGGCTACATGATCAAGGGCGGCGGTGCGGCGCTGACCCGTGAAAAAATCGTGGCGGCCATGTCGCGCAAATTCGTCTGCATTGCCGATGACTCCAAGCTGGTCAAGACGCTGGGGGCGTTTGCCTTGCCGGTGGAAGTGATCCCGATGGCCGCCAGGCGCATCACCCGACAATTCGCGGCCATCGGCGGGGTTGTCAGCCTGCGCATGAAGGGCGACGCGCCGCTTGTCACCGACAACGGCCAGCATATTCTGGATGTGACCGGCTTGAAAATCACCGATCCGCTCGGCTTCGAGTCGGCTGTGAACCAGTGGCCCGGTGTGGTGACGGTGGGTGTGTTTGCGCATCAGAAAGCGAACGTGTGCCTGCTGGGTACGGCCGCTGGCGTGAAAACCATGGCATTCTGAGGGTGCCTGCCGAGGCTGCCTGGCATTCGGCCTGACGAAGGAGTTATCTCATGACCGCTGACGTAGGGTTGATTGGCCTGGGTGCCATGGGCAAGGGAATGGCGCAGTCGCTGCGGCGAGCCGGCTTCAGGGTGC
>NCGI01000369.1 GCA_002256925.1 Polaromonas sp. 28-63-22 | reverse complement strand
CCGCGACCTTCCCCGCCGACCTGCCGGGCGCCGACGTGATGCTGACCAAAGACGATGTTGCCGCCGCCCTGCACACCGACGTCAAGCTGCTCGACGTGCGCGACATCGACGAATGGACGGGCGAAAGCTCCAGCCCCTACGGCAAGGACTTCGCGCCGCGCAAGGGCCGCCTGCCAGGCGCGAAATGGATCGAGTGGTACCGCTTCATGAAACCCGCCGGTGCGGGCCCGGTGTTCAAGTCGCCGCTGGAAGTGCAGGCCGAATGCGCGACCGCCGGCATCTCGACCGACGACACGGTGTACCTGTATTGCTTCAAGGGCGCGCGCGCATCGAACACCTTTCTGGCGCTCAAGCAGGCCGGCTTTGATGACGTGCGCATGTACTTCGGTTCGTGGAACGAATGGTCGCGCGACGCGTCGCTGCCGATTGAAACCGAAGCGCCCATCATCAAGGGCAAGACCTCGAAGTCAGCACCCGCGCTGGCACTCGCAGCCTGAACACCGAAGCACTTTTTCTTGAGTCACCGACAGGAATATTTATGTCTGAAGTCATTGCCCCCGACGCACCGACCACCGTGAAGGCCTACCTCAAACCCATCGACGGCGAAGGCCTGGCCGCGTTTGCCGCCAAGGGCCGCGCCAACCCGGCCTCGCGCGGCACCAACAAGGTCCACACGGTGATGCAGGGCATATACCGCTCGCTGAGTTATGTCGGTGATCACCAGCCCGTGGTGGTGGACGAGCCTCTGCATCTGTTCGGCGAGAACACCGCACCCGCGCCCGGCGAGATCGTGCTGTCGGGCCTGGGCGGATGCCTGGCGGTCGGCATCACGGCGGTGGCGACCTGGAAACAGGTGAAGCTGTCGAAGCTCGAGATTTTCCTGGAAGGCGACATCGGCAACCCGGCCGCATGGGGCGCGGGCGGCGCGCCCAAGGGTGCGTCCGAGATGGGCTTTCAGGCGATTCGCGTGAAGGTGGCGCTTGAGGGCGATGCCAGCCGCGAGGTGCTCAACGAGATCGTGCAGCAGGCCAATTTTTATTCGCCGGTCGCCAACAGCATGCGCAACCCGATTGCGTTTGAAATCAAGCTGGATTGAAGGAACAAAGCAAACACTTCACTCCGTTCGGACTGAGCCTGTCGAAGTCTTTCCGGCTTGCAGAGCCCTTCGACGGGCTCAGGGTGAACGGATTCACAACCACCCGCCGGAGTCTCCATGGAAGTCCTTGAACGCCAAATCAGTCCGCCTGCCACCCACGAAGCCCTGCAAGCGGTTGGGGCGACCTTGATCAGCGCCGTACGCGAACTGGTCGATGGCCCGCTGGCTGAACTGGCCAGCGACATCGACCGGCGCGGTGTCTATCCTGAAACCATTCTCAAGCGCCTGGGCGAAATCGGCGCACTGCAGGCCCACATGGCCCATGGCGAGCAGCCCGGCGACTACGGGCTGGCGATTCGCGCGATGAGCGAGGTTTCGCGCGTCTGCGGTGCCACCGGTTTCATGGTCTGGTGCCATGAGGTGTGCGGCGTGTACATGGAGCAGTCGGGCAACCCGGCGCTGACGGGCGAACGGTTGGCGCGGCACAGCAGCGGGCAAACGCTGGGTGCCACGGGCATGTCGAACCCGATGAAAACCTTTGCCGGCATCGAGACCTTTTTGCTGCATGCGCGCAAGGTCGAAGGTGGCTACGTCGTCCATGGCACGCTGCCCTGGGTCAGCAATCTGGGGCCTGACCATTACTTTGGCGCGGTGGCCGATGTTGAATGCACCGATGCGGCG
>NCGI01000368.1 GCA_002256925.1 Polaromonas sp. 28-63-22 | reverse complement strand
GCGCCCATCAGCATCCCTGCGACCAGCAGCACGTAGGTGTCGGTGACGCCCAGACGCCGCAGGGCGATACGGCTGGCTGCCGTGAAGAAAACATGCAGTAAAAAGATGGCAAACGAGTACGTGCCAACCCAGGCGAGAAACCTGTTCTGAAGACTGCTCTGGACCAGCAAGAACCCGGCAGCAAGCCCCAGCAGCAGACTGGGCAGGTTGGATCGGTCGCTGGCGCTGATGGCGGGGTTGAGGGCGACGGCCAGCGCTGCGGCCACCAGCAGGGCGGCTGCGGCCGGGCGCCAGAGTACCAACTTCCATTCAAAGCGCCTGCACGCCAGCCCGGCCAGGAAAAACGGCAGCAGGTAAACCGCCCCGTCCAGCCCCAGGTAAATCGGCGCGGCCCAGCGGGTGTACAGCACGGCGCTGACAATGCCCACGGCAAGGAGGGCCCGGCGGGTGGCCAGCGCGCCCAGCGGCTCGAGCGCCATCACGACCATGAACACCAGAAAAAGCGACTGCAGAAACCAGAAGTGGGCGACCGGAATGATGTGGAGCATCCACCAGGGGTTCGGGTCCGGGTGGGCGCCGGGCACGCGGGCCTGGATCAGCGCAAAAAGAGTGCCCACCGTCAGCACCGGGAGCAGCAGGCGCTGCAGCTTGCTTTTGACAAACCTGCCGGTGTCGCCCTGGTACGGGCGCAAGGCATAGACGTAGCCCGCAATGAAACCGAACAGCGGCATGCGGACATAGCTGACTGCGTCGTTCAGCGTATGCAGCCAGTGTGTCCGGGGCAATACAAGCCCGACTTCGGGCGTGTCGCCGACCACATGGAAAAAAACCAGAAACAGGCACGCCAGACCGCGAAGCGTGTCGATGTGCGCACTGCGGCCTGTTGCTGAGAGGTTCATCACGTAGCCGGCAAGCCGGGCAAGAAAAACTGTGTCAGGAAAATACCTGACTCAACCGCGCCAGCAACCCTCGTGCCAACAACTGGGAACAAGCGCGGCTTTATAAGTATGCACAGGTAACAAAAAGATTCAAGGACATTTACTTTGTTTCTACCTGTGTCATCGGGAAAAGTCGCTTTTCCCGTGATGGGCGCTCAGGGACGCCGCTGGCAACTGGGCCCGATGCGCCCGAACTCAGCAGCCCAGCTGGTCGGCCAGCGCCATAAAATCGCGGGCGTGGCGGGTGTTGTCGGGATGGGGCGTGACGTCCTTCGGGCGGGCGGCGCCAAACTCGGCCGGGCGCTCGATGTAGGCGGTCTGCAAGCCGCACGCACGCGCGGCGGCCAGGTCGTCCTGGTGGGCCGCCACCAGCATCACGTCCGCCGGCGCCACATCGAACACCTTCGCCACGCCCAGGTACGTGGCTGGGTCGGGCTTGTAGGCGCGAAACACCTCGGCCGACAAAATGCAGTCCCACGGCAAGCCAGCGCCCTTGGCCATGTCGGCGAGCAGGCCCAGGTTGCCGTTGGACAGCGTGCAAATGACATGCCGGCTTTTAAGCCGCGTCAGCCCGGCCACCACATCGGGCCAAGGCTGCAGCCGGTGCCAGGCCTTGTTCAGGTGCTGTTTTTCGGCTTCCGTCAGGTCTGCCAGGCCGAACTGCGCCACGATGCCGTCAAGGATGAGACGGTGCAGGTCGTCAATCAGCGTCCAGCCCAGTTCGCCCGACATGACGCGCCGCATTGCGGGCTGATACCCCGCGCGCCACGCCAGCGCAAACGCGTCGCCATCGACCTGCGGCCGCAGCGCCTGCACCTCGCGGGCAATGCCGCCGTGCCAGTCC
>NCGI01000367.1 GCA_002256925.1 Polaromonas sp. 28-63-22 | reverse complement strand
GCGCGGGTTGGCGTGGCCACCAAGGTTGAAGGCCTGCCGATGTCGGTTTATTCGGCGCGCGGTGCCAAGCAGGAATACTCCATCGGCCTGCTGGGCTGGGGCGCGCAGACCGGCGAGGTGTCATCACCACTGCGTGCGCTGCTTGCCTGCGACAACCCGGCCAAGGGCCTGGGCGGGTTCAACTGGCTCAAGTACTGCAACCCCAAGATGGACGAAGTGCTGGCCAAGGCCCTGAACACGGTTGATGACAAGGCGCGCTCGGCACTGCTGCAGGAAGCCACCGCCATGGCGATCAACGACGGCGGCCTGATTCCGATTCACCAGCAGGTCACCACCTGGGCCACCAAAAAAGGCATTGCCTACATTCCGCGTACCGATGAGCGAACCCACGCCTTCGGGTTCATCCAGCAGTAGTTGCCTGCCAACAGTCCACCCGCGCTCGTCGGGTGGACGCAGCGTGTGCTTCAACCCGGTCATCTTTTTTAACCCGGTCTTTTGATGCTTGTCTTTATCATCCGGCGGCTGCTGCAAAGCGTCGTTGTGTTGCTGGTCATGTCGCTGCTGGTGTTTGTCGGCGTGTATGCCATCGGCAACCCGATCGACATGCTGATCAGCCCGGACGCCGACCAGCTCGACCGGGCGCGCACCATTGCCGCCTTCGGCCTGGACAAGCCGCTCTGGCAGCAGTATTTGCTGTTCCTGAAAAATGCGCTCAGCGGCGACATGGGGCGCTCATTTGCTTTTTCCGCACCGGCCCTGACGCTGGTGATCGAACGCATGCCCGCCACCATGGAGCTGGCCGTCTCTGCCATGGTGTTGTCGATCCTGCTCGGCCTGCCTCTCGGGCTCTGGGCCGGCTTGCGGCCCGACGGCTTGGCCGGCAAGACCATCATGGCGGTGTCCATCCTCGGATTTTCGCTGCCGACTTTCTGGGTTGGTCTGATGCTGATCATGATCTTCGCGGTGCAACTGGGCTGGCTGCCTTCCAGCGGCCGGGGGCCGACGCAGTTGCTGCTCGGCGTACCGGTCAGTTTCTTGTCGCTGGATGGCTTGAGGCATCTATTGATGCCGGCCTTCAACCTGGCGTTGTTCAACATTGCGCTGGTGATTCGGCTGACGCGGGCCGGCGCCCAGGAGGCCTTGCTGCAGGACTATGTCAAGTTTGCGCGCGCCAAGGGCCTGCGCAACAGCCGCATCATTGGCGTGCATGTGCTGAAAAATATCCTGATCCCGATCGTCACGGTGATTGCGCTGCAGTTCGGGTCGGTCATTGCCTTTGCCATCGTGACGGAATCGGTGTTCGCCTGGCCTGGCATGGGCAAGCTGATCATCGACTCGATCCGCATTCTTGACCGCCCCGTGATCGTCGCCTACCTGATGGTGATCGTGGTTATTTTCATTGTGATCAATCTCGTCGTCGATGTGGCTTATTCGCTGCTCGATCCGCGCGTGCGACTTGCGGACACCAAAGGTTAGGCATGCCCGACATCGCGCCCCTTGCCGCCGTGGAAACACCGCTTCGGCGTTTCCTGCGGAATTTTTTCAGCAGCAAGATCGCCACCGTCGGCTTTGTGATGCTCGCCGTCATCGTGCTGGCGGCGGTTTTCGCGCCGTGGTTGTCGCCGCAGGACCCGTACGACCTGTCGCGGCTTGATGTGATGGATTCGCGCATGGAGCCGGGCCAGTCGTCGGTCGATGGCAAGCTGACGTTTTTACTGGGTACCGATGAGCAGGGCCGCGACATGCTGTCGGCCATTCTTTACGGCATCCGGATTTCCGTGGCGGTTGGTGTGTC
>NCGI01000366.1 GCA_002256925.1 Polaromonas sp. 28-63-22 | reverse complement strand
CCTGGGCTATCGAACTCCACATGAGGTGTTCTTCAGCCTGCAAGTGCACCCGCTAAACTAATCCTTGTTGCACTTCGTGCTTGAATCCAAGGATCAAATAGGCCTCAAGCCCAATAAATACCTGCGCCAGCAGCTATGTTATTGATAGCGAGACGTCCAGCGCTTTTGAAGGTTCAGAGCCGAGGCGGGGTTGCAGGACGGGCGCCGTTTCAGTGACGCGGGGCGTTGCCGCCCGATTTTTCACGGCGGGCCGTCTGGTCGGTGCAATAGGCAAACAGCTGCTCAAGCTCGCTGGATTTGTCGAACACCGCGTCCGCCCCGAGTTCGCTGGCCCGCCGCCGGACTTCGGTGGTGGCGTAGTTGGTCAGCACGACCACTTTCTGGCGCGGCTTGCGATTGCGGCAGCCCGCGAGCACACCCAGCCCGGAGCCCTGTTTGAGGAACAGATCGACAATGGCTAGATCCCACTGGCCGTCGTGCCCGGCCAACCACTGGCTGGCCTCGACCTGCGTGGTGCCGATGGCGGTCACTTCAACCTCGCACAGCTCCTTGAGCGTTTCGATCAGGTTCCGGGCGATGGTTTCGTTGTCTTCGGCAAGGTAGGTGATGAGGGGCATGGGTGGGATTGGGCAGGTCGTCCGGGCGAATCAACCCGCCGTGCGACCAGTACCTCCTTTGACTCCAGAGTAAGCGCTTGCAATCGCAAAGCTGCCGTCAGTTACCGCGCGCGGACGTAGGACAGCACGGCCCGGAACCTCACATTCGGCGCCTAAAAATGCTCGTGCGGCGCCAGGTAGCGCCACTGGCCCACCGGCAGATGGCCGAGGTTGACGTTGCCAATACGTACCCGCTTGAGCCCGGTCACGAACAGACCTGCTCGCACATGCGGCGAATCTGCCGCTTCTTGCCCTCGCGCAGCACAAACCGCAGCTGCTCGGGGTTTTGCCAGCTCACCTGCGCCGGGCGCAGCGCCTGCCCATCCAGGCTGAGCCCGTGGCACAGCAGCCTGAGCTTTTCAGGCGGGAAGGCTGCCTGCACGTTGAGCGCCTCGGCGCCGTAGCTGACACGCACCAGATACTCTTTTTCAATCGCCGAATCTTCGCCGATCAGCTGGCGGGCGACCCGGCCGTCCTGCGTCAGCACCAGCAAGCCGATGGAATCAATGTCGAGCCGGCCCGCCGGCGCCAGGCCGCGCAGCTGTTCATGACCCCAGCGCATGCGGCTGTTGCATTCGCGCCAGCGGTTGTGCGGCTGCACCAGCACCACAGCAGGCTCGTGCCCGTCCTCGGCCTGCCCGCTCACATAGCCGACCGGCTTGTTGATCAGAATCGTGACCTGCTGGCGCTGCTGCTGCTCGGCCTGCCGGTCAATGTCGATGCGCGCGTCAAGGGCCACCGGCTGCCCCATCACCGCCGGCTGGCCGTTGACCCGCACCCAGCCGCGCGCAATCCAGTCGTCGGCCTCGCGGCGCGAACACAGGCCCAGCTCGGCCATGCGCTTGTTCAACCGCGTCGTCGCCACTGGCGCGCCGGGCACCGGCTTCGTAACGGCCGGTTTGGCGATGCGTACCGCCGGGCCGACAGGTGTCAGGTTCTTTTTAGGGTCAACCGGGGATGGCATCAGGTGTGTCTCTCGCTATGTATTTAATAGCTGCTTGCGCAGGTTTTATCTGGGCTGTAGCCATATTTCACTTAAATTATTGACCATGCCAGCGGTTCACGGTACCAGCAGCCGGTAGCCGACGGCCGTTTCGGTCAGCCAATGCCTGGGCTGGGTTATGCCGGCAGTTTAGAGCGCTTTCCCACCGTCGAACCGCCGGGGAGACGCCCCTCACGCGAAAGCGCTGGCTATGCGAGGACTAAAGAGCTTTCTTTCCACCCGCCACACTGGCGCGCAAGGCAGCCAGGTCGAGCACGCGCAGGCCGCCGTATTCGATCCGGATGCTGCCCTGCGCCTGCAGCGCCGACAGCGCCTCATTGACCCGCTGGCGCGACAGGCCCACCAGGTAAGCCATTTCCTGCTGGGTGATGCGCAGCACATCGCCGACCCCGGGATACAGCACCGGGTTGAACAGCGACGCCAGCGAGCGCGCCACACGCAGGTCGGCGTTGTTCATGCGGTCAATTTCACGCGCAGCGATGAATTGGCCGAGCCGCTCGTTGAGCTGGTTCATCACAAAACGGTTGAACCCGATCGAATGATCGAGCAGCCAGTGAAAGGTGTCGATCGGTAAACCGGCCACCACGCTTTTGCGCAGCGCCTGGATGTTGTAGCGGTACGGTTCACGCTTGAGCGCCGTGCCCTCGCCAAACCAGCCGCCCGGCGGCACGCCCAGAAAAGTCATGCTCACGCCATCGACGTTGTCGCTACTCATCTTGAGCAGACCCTCGATGACACCAAACCAGTAGGTGATGGGCCGGCCGACGCGGCACACGTAGTCGCCCGCATCGGCATCGCCGACGCGCAATCCGTCGACCGCACGTTCAAGTTCGGGCGCCGACAGCAGGGCCAGCCACGGAATGCTGGCCAGTTCGGACGGCCGCGCTTCGCGGGATCGGAGATGCAGCGACTTGTTCGGCTGCATCAGCGCGCCGCCACGGCATAAGGGAAAGTCCGGAGGGGGATCATCCCTGAATTGTCGTCCAAACGACAACATGGCGTCAAATGACGGCCTAC
>NCGI01000365.1 GCA_002256925.1 Polaromonas sp. 28-63-22 | reverse complement strand
CGAAAGGCATGGTCTTGCCGTCATGCTGCTGGCCGTGGTGTTCATGGCCGGGATGAGCGTGGTCGGCGATCTGGTCGAATCCCTGATCAAGCGTAGCGCGGGTGCCAAGGATTCCAGCGGCCTGCTGCCTGGCCATGGCGGCGTCCTTGATCGCGTCGATGCCCTGCTGCCGACTCTTCCCCTGGCCATGATGCTGGCTTCCCTGTAGGCGCGCCGGGCATGTCACTTCCCAAACAGCGCGTGACCGTACTGGGCTCCACAGGCTCGGTGGGCGTCAATACGCTCGATGTCATTGCCCGACATCCCGAGCGTTTCGAGGTCTTCGCGCTCAGCGCTGCAACGCAGGTTGACTTGATGCTCGCGCAGTGCGCGGCCTTCAAACCCAGATACGCCGTGATGGTCAGTCCGGTCCACGCCCGCGCCCTGACCGAAAAATTAAAGCAAAATCAACTCCCAGTCCAGGTATTGTCTGCGCCGGATGCTCTCGAAATGATAGCGTCTCACGAGCAGGTCGATACGGTCATGGCCGCGATCGTGGGCGCTGCGGGCCTCGGTGCGTGCATGGCCGCAGCGCGCGCCGGCAAGCGTTTGCTGCTGGCCAACAAGGAAGCGCTGGTGGTGGGCGGCGATGTCTTCATGCAGGCTGTGCGCACGGGCGGGGCCAGGCTGCTTCCCATTGACAGCGAACATTCCGCCATCTTCCAGTCGCTTCCGGAAGATTCGACAACCTGGGCCCAACGCGTTGAAAAAATCATCCTGACCGCATCGGGCGGGCCTTTTCGCACCCGCGCGCCTGGCAGCCTGCGCGATGTCACGCCCGACGAAGCCTGTGCCCATCCGAACTGGGTCATGGGACGCAAGATATCGGTCGATTCCGCCACCATGATGAACAAGGCGCTGGAAGTCGTTGAGGCCAAGTTTCTTTTCGGGCTGGCGCCGCAGCAGATTGAAGTGGTCATCCATCCCCAGAGCATCATCCATTCGATGGTCCAGTACCGCGACACCTCGGTGGTGGCCCAGTTGGGGACGCCCGACATGCGGGTGCCGATTGCATTCGGGCTGGCCTGGCCCGACCGGGTCGCATCGGGTGCCAGGTCGCTCGACTTCACGGCGTTGTCGGATATGACCTTCGAGGCGCCGGACGACAAGCGCTTTCCCGGCCTGCGACTGGCCTGGCAAGTCCTGGATGCCGTGACGGGTAGCCCTGCGGTGCTCAATGCGGCCAACGAAGTCGCGGTGGCGGCATTTCTTGAGAAGCGCATCCGGTTTGACGATATTCATCGTGTAAACCATGCAACTTTGGATACAGTGTCCGTCTCTCAGGTGAGCGATATTGAAGGGCTGATCGCGCTGGATGCGCAGTCCCGGCAGATCGCCACCCGAATAGCTGAACGTCTGGAGTCCTGACATGCTGACCTTGCTGGCCTTTGTCGTAGCGCTGGGTATTTTGATTGCGGTGCATGAGTACGGCCACTACCGCGTGGCCGTCGCCTGTGGCATCAAGGTCCTGAAGTTTTCCATCGGTTTTGGCAAACCCATCTACACCTGGCGGCTCAAAAACAAACCGACCGAGTTTGCCATTGGCATGCTGCCGCTGGGTGGTTACGTCAAGATGCTCGACGAGCGCGAAGCACCCGTGGACCCGGCCGAACGCCATCTGGCCTTCAATACGCAGCCGCTGAAGTCGCGCGCTGCCGTCGTGGCCGCCGGCCCCATTGCCAATTTGCTGCTGGCGGTGCTGCTCTATGCCATCGTCAACTGGATGGGCGTGCAGGAGCCCAAGGCTGTTCTGGCCACTCCTGTCGCGGGCTCTG
>NCGI01000364.1 GCA_002256925.1 Polaromonas sp. 28-63-22 | reverse complement strand
CCCATGATGCGCGGCGCCACGCCGGCCGTCGCCATGCCGACGATACGGGCACGCGGGCTCAGGCCGTTTTTCTTAGCCGCCGCTTCGTTGGCGATCAGCAGCGCGCAGGCGCCGTCGTTCACGCCCGACGCATTGCCGGCCGTCACGCTGCCGTCGGGGCGCACCGCGCCCTTGAGCCTGGCCAGCGCTTCGAGCGAAGTCTCGCGGGGATGCTCGTCTTTGGCCACGATGATCGGATCGCCCTTTTTCTGCGCCACGGTGACGGGCGTGATCTCGGCGTCAAAAAAACCTGACTTCTGCGCGGCCACCGCCTTGAGCTGTGAGGCCAGCGCCATCCTGTCCTGGTCGGCGCGGCTGATGTTGTAGTCGGCCGCGACGTTCTCGGCGGTTTCCGGCATGGCATCGACACCGTATTTTTCTTTCATCAGCTTGTTGACGAAGCGCCAGCCGATGGTGGTGTCGTAAACTTGCGCGGCGCGGCTGAAGGCGCTTTCGGCCTTGGCCATCACGAAGGGCGCGCGACTCATGCTTTCGACACCGCCGGCGATCATCAGGCTGGCTTCGCCCGCCTTGATGGCGCGCGCTGCGGTGCCGACTGCATCCATGCCGGAGCCGCACAGGCGGTTGATGGTGGCGCCCGGCAATTCCATCGGCAAACCGGCCAGCAGGCTGGCCATGCGCGCCACGTTGCGGTTGTCTTCACCGGCCTGGTTGACGCAGCCATAGATCACGTCGGTGACGGCCAGCCAGTCAACGTTCGGGTTGCGCGCCATCAGCGCCTTCAGGGGAATGGCGCCGAGGTCATCGGTGCGCACGCTGCTCAGCGCGCCGCCGTAGCGGCCGAAAGGTGTACGGATGGCGTCGCAGATAAAGGCTTGGTTCATGGGGATCTTTCGGGGATGGGGCTGTTTGGTGGGTGGTTTGCGTGTCAGGCAGCGATCGGCAGTCCGATCAGTTTTTCAAGTTCTTCATGGGGCAATCCGTCGACGAGATCGACGAGCTTCAGGCCCTGCGGCGTGCATTCCAGCGTCGCCAGTTCCGAATAAATGCGCTTGACGCAGCCAATGCCGGTCAGCGGGTAGGTGCAGCGCGCCACAATTTTGCTCTCGCCTTTTTTGGTCAGCAAATCCATCATGACCCAGGTCTGCCGGGCGCCGATGGCCAGGTCCATCGCGCCGCCCACGGCGGGAATCGCGCCGGGCTCACCCGTGCTCCAGTTGGCCAGGTCGCCGGTGCTCGAGACCTGAAACGCACCCAGCACGCAAATGTCGAGGTGACCGCCGCGCATCATGGCAAAGCTGTCGGCATGGTGGAAAAACGAGCCGCCCTTGCGCAGCGTGACCGGCTGTTTGCCGGCGTTGATCAGGTCGTAGTCTTCGTGGCCTTCTGCCGGCGCGGGGCCCATGCCGAGAATGCCGTTTTCGCTGTGCAGCACCACTTCAAGACTGGCTGGAATGTGGTTGGCGACCAGCGTCGGCATGCCGATGCCGAGGTTGACGATGTCGCCCTCGCGGATGTCCTGCGCCACGCGGGCTGCAAGCTGGTCTTTGCTGCGTTTCTGGTAGGTCATCGTCCGTTGTCCTGGTTGAGTCGCTGTGGCTTTTGCTATTATTTTCATAGCTGCTTGCGCACATTCTGATTGGGCTGCAGGCTTTTTTTACACTTTTTTAATGCCTGTGGCGGGTCTGCCAGGCGGTCAGGCGGCCTTTTTGGCGCCACCAGCCTCGGTCGCCACGCGCTCGATCTGCACCACCTTCTGCACGAAGATCCCGGGCGTGACGATGTGCTCGGGATTGAGCGCGCCGAGTTCGACGATC
>NCGI01000363.1 GCA_002256925.1 Polaromonas sp. 28-63-22 | reverse complement strand
AACACCGGCACGCGTCCAAACTGCGCCTTGATGCCGAACAGCCCGCTGAACGCGCTGGGCAGCCGGATCGACCCGCCGCCATCGGTGCCCAGTGCAAACGGCGTGACGCCCGCCGCCACACTGCTGGCCGCACCCAGGCTGGAGCCACCCGGTGTCTTGCGCAAGTCCCAGGGGTTGCGCGTGATGCCGCTTAAGGGCGAAGGCCCGCCGCCCTTGCAGCCGAACTCGGTCGTCGTGGTTTTGCCGATGATGCAGGCACCGGCCGCCTTCACCCGCTCGACCGACGGCGCATCGGCGCTGGCGATGTTGCTGGCCATCGTGCGCGAGCCGAAGGTCTGGCGCACGCCGCCCATGGCGATCAGGTCCTTGACCGACAGCGGAACGCCATGCAACGCACCCAGCGCCTCGCCCGCCATCAGCGCCCGCTCGGCGCGGCGGGCTGCCGCCAGTGCCTCGTCGGGCGTGGCCGTCACAAAGCAGTTCAGGTGCGGCTCCAGCGCGTCCATGCGCGCCAGGCAGGCATGCATGACCTCTACTGGCGAGATGGCTTTGGCCGCGATAGCACGTCCAAGGTCGATGGCGCTGGTGTAGGCATAGTCGGGCTGGGTCGTCATGGTGCGCAGATTAGCGCATCCGGCGAGGCGAGTAAGATTTATCGCGACGCCAGCCTTGCGTCCTCGTCTCGATCGGTCAACACCTCAACAGGGCAGCCCGCATGGCTTCACTCGAACTCAAGATTCCGCCGCCGGTGATTGCCTTGCTGACGGCCAGCGCCATGTGGGCCGTCGCGCGGTGGGGTGCGCTGCCTGGCCCGCTGGCCGCTATGGCGCCCGACGGGCGGCTCAAGGTGGCCGCGCTGGTGGCGTTCGTCGGCCTGTGTTTTGACGTGGCGGGCATCGTCGCTTTCTGGCGCGCCAAAACCACGGTGAACCCGATGAAGCCCGAAAACTCGGTGGCGCTCGTCAGTTCCGGCGTGTACCGCATCACGCGCAACCCGATGTACGTCGGCATGGGTTTCATTTTGCTGGCGTGGGCGGTGTACCTTGGCTCCACCTGGGGCTTGCTCGGGCCGCTGGTGTTTGTCGCCTACATCACGCGCTTTCAGATCAAGCCTGAAGAGCGCGCGCTGGCAGCGCGTTTTGGCGCGGCGTTCGCCAGCTACCAGTCGCGCGTGCGGCGCTGGCTGTGAACGGTCCTCAACGCGAAGCTGAATCAGGAAGCCCTGGCAGCGCGGCGCTCGGCGAAAGCCGACTTGCGTTTCACCGTGGCGGTCGTCACGTCGTCGCCGGCGATCTTGCTGGCGAGTGCGGCGGTTTTCTGCTCGATCTGTGCAGCCAGCCTGCTCAGTACCAGAGCGCCGGGTGCGGTCGCTGCGGCCAGCGTGTTGAGCGTGGTCACGCCGGTTTTTTCTTCAAAGGCACCGGCGTTGGCGGCCACGCGCTCGACGCTTCCTTCCAGCACCTTGATCAGCTGGGTTACCACTTGCGTTGCGCCGCTGGTGGTCAGGTTCAGGCCCTTGGTGTAGTAGGCGCTGAAGGCGATTTGAGCTGCGGCGGCGTTTTTGGCGGTCTCGGCGGTCAGTTCGCTGCGCGAGTGCTTCAGGGCGCGGTTCCAGCGCTGCTCCAGCAGGCTCACGGCACGCTCGCCGCCGGCACGGTAAGCGTCGATCACGTTCTTGGCAGTGTTGCCATAAGACTCGATCAGATCAACAGCAACGGTGGACAGATTCTTGGCGGTCATGGTGTTTCCTTTGAAGGGTTAAAAACAGATGAGCCAATGATGAGGGTTTTCCCTAGAGTCTGCGACCTAGGGGGCTAGAG
>NCGI01000362.1 GCA_002256925.1 Polaromonas sp. 28-63-22 | reverse complement strand
GGCCCCGAACTGGTCAACGAAGCCGCACTTGCGATTAAAAAGAGCCGCCAGCCCAGGTAATACTTGCGCACGCAGCTATGAAAATAGTAGCGCTTCGGAATAAGAGCCTGAACCCGAATCCGCTCCCGGGTTCAATCCCCACCGCCGTGTGGCAGGGCCGAGCAGCGCAAGGAATCGCGTAGCGACCCTGACTTCGGCTCGCCTTTTCTTTGCCTACTTTCTTTTGGCGAAGCAAAAGAACAGTAGGTCGCCCGCCGCGGCGACAGAGCGGCACCGGAACTCATCAAAGATCGCGCGGGGTGATTCAACCCAATGCTTCGATACCTCTGCCCGAACGGTTTAAACAATAAACCCCGATTCATTCAAAGCCCCAATTGGAGCCACCCACCTAAAGCCATACCGGCAACCGCCTCCGGACAACCACCCGACTACCATGCAGGCAACCGAAACCGGAGCCCGCATTGACCGCCACAACAACGAAGACCGCACCGTTCCCACACCTGCTGGCCCCGCTCGACCTGGGCTTCACCACCCTGAAAAACCGCGTGCTGATGGGCAGCATGCACACCGGCCTCGAAGACGGTCGCAAACACTTCCCCGCGATGGCGACCTATTTCGCCGAACGCGCGCGCGGCGGCGTCGCTCTGATGGTCACCGGCGGCTTTGCGCCCAACATTGCCGGCTGGACCAAGCCCTTTGCCGGCATGCTGGCTTCGTCTGGCGCCGCACGCCGCCACAAGCAGGTCACTGATGCCGTGCACGCCGAGGGCGGCAAGATCGCGCTGCAGATCCTGCACACGGGACGCTACGGCTACCACCCGCTGTGCGTGGCGCCGTCACGCATCCAGAGCCCGATCTCGCCCTTCACGCCGTTCGAGCTCAGCGCTGGCGGCATCGAGCGGCAAATTCGCGCCTTCATCCGCTGCGCCAAACTCGCGCGCGACGCCGGTTACGACGGCGTCGAAATCATGGGCAGCGAAGGCTATTTCATCAACCAGTTTCTGGTCACGCACACCAACCAGCGCACGGACGAATGGGGCGGCAGCTACGCCAACCGCATGCGCCTGGCCATCGAGATCGTGCGCCGCACGCGCGAAGCGGTGGGTAAAGACTTCATCATCATCTACCGCTTGTCAATCATCGATTTGATTCCGGGCGGCAGCAGCTGGGAAGAAGTGGTGCAACTGGCCAAAGCCGTTGAGGCGGCCGGCGCCACGCTGATCAACAGTGGCATCGGCTGGCATGAAGCCCGCGTGCCAACGATTGCCACGTCGGTGCCGCGCGGCGCCTTCACCTGGGTTACCAAAAAGCTGCGCACCGAATTGCGCGCCGCCGGCGTGAACATTCCGGTCATCACCAGCAACCGCATCAACATGCCCGAGGTCGTGGAACAAGTACTAGCGGACGGCAGCGCCGACATGGTCAGCATGGCGCGGCCATTCCTCGCGGACCCCGAATTCGTCCACAAGGCCGCACAGGGTCGCAGCAACGAAATCAACACCTGCATCGCCTGCAACCAGGCCTGCCTGGACCACGCCTTTCAGGCCAAGCTGGCGAGCTGCCTCGTCAACCCGCGCGCGGTGCACGAAACCGAGCTGATCATCAACATCGCGCCGGCCAAAAAGCGATTCGCCGTCATTGGCGCCGGGCCTGCCGGTCTGGCAGCTGCCACCACGCTGGCGGGGCGCGGTCACAGCGTTGATCTGTTTGACTCAGCCGAGAAAATCGGCGGCCAGTTCAATCTTGCCAAACGCATTCCCGGCAAAGAAGAGTTTGAAGAAACTTTGCGCTATTTCGGCCAGCACCTGACAAAAACTGGC
>NCGI01000361.1 GCA_002256925.1 Polaromonas sp. 28-63-22 | reverse complement strand
CCGCCGCGTTTGAGGCGGTCGATCTGCTCGTCGGTCATGCCCTGCGCCAGCCGCGCCAGTTCGTCGTTCTGGCCGAAGAAGTTGTCGCGGTTGAAGCGGCCGTCTTTGGCGGCAAAGGTCTGCATCTGGCCATCGACGGTCTGCGCGAACGCATGGACCAGCGCGCCCGTCACGTCGCGGGCGAACAGGCCGTCCCAGTCGCTGCCCCAGACCAGTTTGATGACGTTCCAGCCGGCGCCCGCAAAGAGCTTTTCCAGCTCGTCGATGATGCGGCCGTTGCCGCGCACCGGGCCGTCGAGGCGCTGCAGGTTGCAGTTGACGACCCAGACCAGGTTGTCGAGCCCCTCACGCGCGGCCAGCGTCAATGCGCTCATCGATTCGGGTTCGTCCATCTCGCCGTCGCCGAACACGCCCCACACTTTGCGTGCACTGCAATCGAGCAGGCGCCGATGCGACAGGTAGCGCATGAAGCGCGCATGGTAGATCGAACTGATCGGGCCGATGCCCATCGAGCCGGTCGGAAACTGCCAGAAGTCGGGCATCAGGTACGGGTGCGGGTAGCTGCTCAGGCCCTGCGCGTTTTGACCGGGCGCGGTGAGTTCCTGGCGGTAAAAGCTCAGGTCTTTCTCCTCCAGCCGGCCTTCGAGGTAGGCCCGCGCATACACGCCAGGCGCGCTGTGCGGCTGGAAGAACACCAGATCGCCGCGATGCTGGCCTTCACCCAGCCCTTCACGCGCGTGAAAGAAGTGGTTGAAGCCGGTCTCGAACAAATCGGCCGCACTCGCGTAACTGGCGATATGCCCGCCCAGCTCGCTGGAGCCGCCCGACTCGGCCTGGTTGGCACGCACCACCATCGCCAGCGCGTTCCAGCGCATCAGCGAGGCCAGCCGCTCTTCCATTGCCAGATCGCCCGGAAACACCGGCTGCGCATCGACGGCAATGGTGTTCTGGTAAGGCGTGCACAGCTCGGGCTGCCAGCCGATGCGCCGCGTGCGGGCGACCCGGCTCAGTTCATTGAGCAACTGCCGCGCACGTGCCGGGCCCTGCGTGGCCACCAGCGCCTCGAAGGCTTCGCGCCATTCCTGCGTTTCCTGCGGGTCCGGGTCGGGAACCTCTTGAACCGTTCGGACTGAGCCTGTCGAAGTCGCCTCTTGGGGAAATGGTGTGGTCAAAAGATGGAGGGGGGTAGGTGCGTTCATGGCAGTTCAGACTGTACGCAAACTCGCGCAGAAGGTGCTGCTCAAAATGAATCACCATCGGCTTGACGCGGCATAAAATGCTTAAAACAAAGGAATATGCAGCGTATGCAGCTTGATAACCTCGATTTGAAGATTCTTCACGAACTTCAGCGGGACGGCTCACTGTCCAACGTGGCGCTGGCCCGTCGCGTGCACTTGAGTCCGTCGCCCTGCCTCGCCCGCGTGAAGGCGCTGGAGGCGGCGAAGGTGATCGACCGTTACGTGGCGATTGCCAACGCCGCCGCGCTGGGGCTGGGGCTGAGCGTGTTCATCTCGATCAGCCTGCGCTCGCAAAACAAGGAGTCGCTGGCTGAATTCGAGCGCCGCATCGCCGAGCATGACGAGGTGATGGAGTGCTATTTGATGACTGGCGACAGCGACTACCTGATTCGTGTGGCGGTGGCCGACATCGGCGCGCTCGAAAAATTCATTCTTGAGCAGCTCACGCCGATTCCCGGCATTGAAAAGATTCGCTCCAGCTTTGCGCTCAAGCAGGTGCGCTACAAGACTGCGCTTCCGCTGGCGGCCTTGTCTGCCAGATGATGAGCAAGAAGTGGCCGCGCCACTTTGGCGAGAGATTCTGTCAAGT
>NCGI01000360.1 GCA_002256925.1 Polaromonas sp. 28-63-22 | reverse complement strand
GTGCACCGTCACGGCCAAAAACATGCGCGTGGCCGATCCGGGCAGCATTGTCTGGGACGAAGTGGTGGCGTTCTGGCTCGTGCTGTGGCTGCTCGCCCCGGCCACGCCAGGCACGCAACTGGCCGCGTTTGTGCTGTTTCGTTTCTTTGACGCCGTCAAGCCCGGCCCGGTCGCCTGGGCGGACCAGAATTTCAAGGGCTTCAGCGCGCGCGGCGGCTTCGGCATAGTGTTCGACGACCTCGTGGCGGCTTTTTGCACGCTGCTGGTGATGGCGCTCTGGAGATTCTGGTGACAGCCGAATCGCTATCAAATCAGGAGCTGTCCGCGCAGGATCTGATTGGGCCAGAGGTGTATTTGCTTGCTGATTTGCTGCAAAAAAAGGGCTGGCTGCTGGAGGTGTATTTGCTTGCTGATTTGCTGCAAAAAAAGGGCTGGCTGCTGGCCACCGCCGAAAGCTGCACCGGCGGGATGATCGCGGCGGCCTGCACCGATCTGGCGGGTTCAAGCACCTGGTTTGAGCGCGGGTTTGTGACGTATTCCAACCAGGCTAAAACCGACATGCTGGGCGTGGAAGCCGCGCTGATCGAACAGCACGGCGCCGTCAGCGAAGCCGTCGCCCGCGCCATGGCGGCCGGCGCGCTGGGCCGCTCGAAGGCGCAGGTGGCAGTCGCCGTCACCGGGGTTGCCGGGCCGACAGGCGGCACGCGCGGCAAACCCGTAGGTACGGTATGGTTCGGTTTTGCACGTCCGGGATCGGCAGACCCGCTGACGTCAGAAGTCTGCCGGTTTGAAGGCGACCGGGCCGCAGTGCGCGCCGCCACCGTGCAACACGCCTTGAAACGGCTGGTGACGCTGCTCCAGCAAAAACCGTGACCTGAAGGCCGATGACAGGCGCTGAGCCTTTTAACGCAGCGAAGGAGTCCCCATGCACGCCAACCAGCGACGACTCAATCAGTTCTACGCCGCTTTTGCAAAGCTCGACGCCGACGCCATGGCGACTTTCTACGCGCCCGACGCCCGATTTGAAGACGAAGTTTTTACGCTGCGCGGCCACGAGGAAGTGACCGGCATGTGGCGCATGCTGTGCGCGGCCACGCGGGCCAAAGGCGCCGACGTGTGGAAACTGCGCGCCAGCGGGGTTGAGGCGGGCGCCATCAGCGGCAAGGCGCGCTGGGTGGCGGACTACCGCTTCAGCGCCACGGGCCGGCTGGTGCACAACGTGATCGACAGCGTGTTTGAGTTCGATCCGCAGGGCCTGATCCGGCGTCAGCGTGACCGCTTTGATTTCTGGGCCTGGTCGCGTCAGGCGCTGGGCGCGCCCGGCCTGCTGATGGGCTGGACGCCCTTGTTGCGCCGCAAGGTACAGGCGCAGGCGGCAGCCAACCTGAAGCGCTATCTGGCGGGCGGCTCGGCCTGAGCGCGGCTTGCGCCCTGGCTGGTGATCCACGGCCCTGAATATCTGAACTGTTCGCCCTGAGCCTGGCCTGTCCTGAGCTTGTCGAAGGGTCGAAGAGTTGGCACTGGCTTCGACGGGCTCAGCCCGAACGGAAATGAAGACTTCATCGGGCCGAAGCGATCGTCAGCCGACGGTCGTCTGCCGCGCAGACGACTACGTTTCGGCCAGCTGTTCGATCGCGCGTTCCAGCCAGTCGGCGGGGACAGTCGCCTCACCTGCGCCTGAGGCAGGCACCTGCAGCGTCCACGCGCCTGCACTGCCGGCAGTGGGCACCGCCTCGACGGGCTGGTTCCACCACAGCAGCCACGCCAGCCACGCTGTGGCGCCTGGCACCGGCGTATGACCGGGTGCGGCGTCCAGCAAGGCCGTCAGGGGCTCGGCCGATGCGAGCCGCACGCTCGGGCCTTGGGCCAGGCCGCCGACGGCTTGCGCCAGCAGCGCGAACGCGCGTTCGGGCGTGCGGTCGGTGCCGCACTCTTTTTCAAACTCTTTTTGCCAGCGCGCCAGTTCCTGGGCCACGGCCATGCCGCGTCGCGCCTCCGACTGCAACAGGCCGGCGTGGTCCCACTGGTTCCAGGGCACTTCGGGCACGCTGCAGCCGGCAGCCAGTGCGGCGCGGGCGTAGCGGTGCATGGCCGCGCTGCTGTCGCCCTGCACCAACCCCGCAGCCAGCATGGCAAGACTGGCCAGGCGGCTGCCCAGCAGTTGCTGCTGCTGGACCAGTAGCTTCACCTGCAGCAGATGGTCGCGCTCGCTGCGCAGTTCGG
>NCGI01000359.1 GCA_002256925.1 Polaromonas sp. 28-63-22 | reverse complement strand
TTCCTTCGGGGCATCGACCGGCGTGACGTTGCGTTCGGCCGAAAACGGAAAACGCGCCGCCGGACCGAACACATGCACATGCGCGTCACAGGCGCCGGCGGGCAAGGACAGGCGGGGGCGCGAGGGTTCGGGGCTGAAGGTGACGATGGGCTGGGACATGGGTGGCGCCTATTTTGATCGGGAACCCAGCCGCTATCGAAGAGTATCAATACCTAGGCGTCCCCCGCTGCAACGCGCGCCCATGGCCTGCACGTGCCGCCACCAGCATGATTTCTTCATTGCACAAAGCCCTGACGCCCTCGAATCCATTGCACCGACAGCTATCATTTTTGAATTAAAGTCCCTGCATGGCACGGGCTCATGGCGCTGCAGGCATGCTTGAGCCCTTACCTTCCACCAACACACCCCGGGCAGCAAAGCACATTTTTATGAAGCATTTTGATTTCGACCTCTTCGTGATTGGCGGCGGCAGCGGCGGCGTGCGAGCCGCGCGCATGTCGGCGCAGCGCGGCGCACGCGTGGCGGTGGCTGAAGTGGCGGCGATGGGCGGCACCTGCGTCAACGTGGGCTGCATTCCCAAAAAACTCTACAGCTACGCAGCGCACTACGCCGAGAGCTTTGAGGAGTCGCACGGCTTCGGCTGGATCGGCGAGGCGCCACGGCTGGACTGGAACCTGCTCAAGGCGAACCGCGCCCGCGAGATTTCGCGCCTGAACGGCATCTATATCGGCCTGCTGGAAAACACCGGCGTGCAGATCATCCGGGGTTGGGCCTGCCTGCGCGATGCGCATACCGTTGAGGTGGAAGGCCGGCAGTACACCGCCAAATCCATTCTGATCGCCACCGGCGGTACGCCGACCGTGCCGGCCGTGGCGGGGCGCGAACATGTCGTCACGTCGGACAGCATGTTCGACCTGGACCCGTTTCCGAAACGCCTGATGGTGGTCGGCGGCGGCTACATCGCCTGCGAATTCGCGTCGATCTTCCGCGGGCTCGGGGCCGAGGTCACCCACGTGCACCGCAATGAAAAGCTGCTGACCGGTTTCGACGAAGACGTGCGCCGCTTCATCGCCACCGAGATGGCCAAAACCGGTATCGACCAGCAGTTCATGCGCGAAGTCCAGGCCATCACCCGGACCGCCGGCGGCCTGCAGGTCGATCTGAAACACAAGCACGGCGACGCCCACAGCGTGACGGTGGACACCGTGCTGTATGCCACCGGCCGGGTGCCGAATGTCAATGGGCTGGGCCTGGAGGCGGTGGGCGTGTCGGTCAGCGCGTCGGGCGCGATTCATGTCAACGCGCATTACCAGAGCTCGGTGCCGTCCATCTATGCGCTGGGCGACGTGACGGCGCGCCTGCAACTCACGCCAGTGGCGCTGGGCGAGGCGATGGTGGTGGTGGATCACCTGTTTGGCCCGGCTGCCGGCAAGAAGCGGCGGCAGATGAGCTACGACTTCGTGCCGACGGCGGTCTTCACCCATCCGAACATCGGCACCGTCGGCTTCACGGAGCTGGAGGCGCACAAAACGTTCGAGCACATCACGGTGTATTGCGCCGACTTCAAGGCGCTCAAACACACGCTCAGCGGCAGCACCGAACGCACGCTGATGAAACTGATCGTGGACGACGCCAGCGACCGCGTGGTGGGCCTGCACATGGTGGGGCCGGACGCGGGCGAGATCGTGCAGGGCTTTGCCGTGGCGATGAAAGCCGGCGCGACCAAGGAGATTTTTGACAGCACCATCGGCATCCACCCACCCCACGGTGGCCGAGGAATTTGTGACCATGCGCGAGCCGGTCAAGGCCGGCGCCGGTCTGCCGACGGTGAAGATGTCCACCTGAAGCACCGGCCGGCGCCGACGGCAGGCCAGAGGCAGCACGCGGTGGCCCACTCGCTATCGTTTGTATAGCTGCTCGCGCAGTATTCACGTGGGTTACAGGCACTTTATGCTTGAGGATTGAGCCGCCAGACCGGCACCGGCCTTGGCGCGGCCGTGCTGCGGGCACAATGACAGGCATGCCCTACCTTCCGCCCTTCATTGCGCCGACCCGCTACAAAGATCCTGCCGCTGCGCTGCGGCAGGTGCAGGCCATTTATGACCAGCAGATCACGCATCTGCGCGATGCCATGCAGCGTTATGTGGCCGGCGAAAACCCGGGCCAGGAACAGGGTGGTTCGCACGCGCCGCTGCGCATCCGGGCGTGTTACCCGTTCGTGCGCATCCACACCGACACGGTGGCACGCGCCACGCTGGAAGAGCCCGACATCGCGCAGCTGAGCTACGGCTTCGTCGCCGGGCCGGGCCGCTTCGAGACCACCCTCACGCGGCCGGATCTGTACGGCCCCTACTACCTCGAGCAGTTCCGCCTGCTGATGCAAAACCACGATGTGGAGCTGGAAGTCGGCACCAGCACGCAGCCCATCCCGATCCACTTTTCGTTCGCCGAAAACAGCCACGTCGAAGGCGCCATGAGTGCTGCGCGCCGCATGCTGATGCGCGATGTGTTCGACCTGCCCGACCTCTCCGCCATGGACGACGGCATT
>NCGI01000358.1 GCA_002256925.1 Polaromonas sp. 28-63-22 | reverse complement strand
GCCAGCGTCTGCGCCAGGATGGAGCCGCCCATGCGCTTCTGGCCGTTGCCGAGATCGATCAAAATCAGCGTCGTATCGGCTTCGTCGGCGTTCAATTGCGGCGTCAGCGTGCCGCGCACGTCCGCCAGCGTGGCGAAGGCGCTGACGATCAGCGACACCGGCGAGGTGACTTTTTTGGCCGCGCCTTCGTCAGTCCAGGTCGTGCGCATCGACAGCGAATCCTTGCCGACCGGGATCGACACGCCCAGCGCCGGACACAATTCCATGCCGACGGCCTTGACGGTTTCATACAGCGCGGCGTCCTGCCCCGGCTCGCCGCAGGCCGCCATCCAGTTGGCCGACAGCTTGACGCGCGGCAGCTCAATCGGTGCGGCCAGCAGGTTGGTGATGGCCTCGGCCACAGCCATGCGGCCCGATGCGGCGGCGTTCGTCACAGCCAGCGGCGTGCGTTCGCCCATGCTCATGGCCTCGCCGGCAAAGCCTGCGTAATCGGCCAGCGTCACCGCGCAATCGGCCACCGGCACCTGCCACGGGCCGACCATCTGGTCGCGGTGCGTCAAACCGCCCACGGTGCGGTCGCCAATGGTGATCAAAAAGCGTTTCGAGGCGACGGTCGGGTGGCTGAGCACGGCTATGCAGGCTTTTTGCAGATCGACGCCGGTGAGGTCGAGCGGCTTGATTTCCTGAACCACGGTTTTCACGTCGCGGTGCATTTTGGGGGGTTTTCCCAAGAGCACGTTCATGGGCATGTCGACGGGGTAGTAGCCGGATGGCGATGCGGGGAGGCCCTCACCCCTGCCCTCTCCCAAAGGGAGAGGGAGTAAGTCCGCATTGCTCCCTCGCCTCTTTGCGGTGAGGGGCTCCCCGACATCCGACAACACCAGTTGTCGCTCTTCCGTCGCCACGCCAATCACAGCAAATGGGCACCGCTCCCGCTCGCAAAAGGCCGTGAACTGCGCCAGCGACGACGGTGCAATGGCCAGCACATAGCGCTCCTGGCTCTCGTTGCTCCAGATTTCTTTCGGGCTCAGGCCACTTTCTTCCAGCGGCACCGCGCGCAAGGCAAAAGCCGCGCCGCGCCCGGCGTCGTTGACCAGTTCGGGGAAGGCGTTCGACAGGCCGCCCGCGCCCACGTCGTGAATCGCCAGAATCGGATTGGCCGTGCCAAGCTGCGCGCACTGGTTGATGACTTCCTGCGCCCGGCGCTCGATCTCGGGGTTGCCGCGCTGCACCGAATCAAAATCAAGTTGCGCTGCATTGGCGCCCGCCGCCATCGAACTGGCCGCACTGCCGCCCATGCCTATGCGCATGCCCGGCCCGCCGAGCTGGATCAGCAGCGTGCCAGCCGGAAACTCGATCTTCTTCGTCAGCGCCGCATCGATGGTGCCCAGGCCACCGGCGATCATGATCGGCTTGTGATATCCCCAGCGCTGGCCGCCCGCCGTCTGCTCGTATTCACGGAAATAGCCCGCCAGGTTCGGCCGGCCGAATTCGTTGTTGAAGGCTGCGCCGCCGAGCGGGCCCTCGGTCATGATTTGCAGCGCGCTGGCGATGTGGTCGGGCTTGCCGTAGGCCGTATCAAACAGCCTGGACACCGTGAAACCCGTCAGGCCGGCCTTGGGTCTGGAGCCTCGGCCGGTCGCGCCCTCGTCCCGAATCTCGCCGCCCGCGCCGGTGGCGGCGCCGGGGAAAGGCGAGATCGCGGTGGGGTGGTTGTGCGTCTCGACCTTCATCAGAACATGCATCAGCACGTCGTCCGAGGCGCTATACATTTGATAGCTGCTCGCGCAGGTATTGCCTGGGCTTGAGGCCAATTTGGCATCAGAATTGGCCTCGGGGCGGGCAAAAAAGCGCTGAA
>NCGI01000059.1 GCA_002256925.1 Polaromonas sp. 28-63-22 | reverse complement strand
ACCTGGTACTTGAGCCGGTCGGTTGCAGGCAGGAATTTTCCGGTTTTTGCGGCGAGGTACAACATAATGGCGCCTGACTCGAACAGTGCAATGGGCTTGCCGTCCGGACCCTCGTCATCGACCAACGCGGGAATCTTGTTGTTCGGGCTGATTGCGAGAAAGTCGGGGTTGAACTGGTCGCCTGTGCCGATGTTGACTGGCACCGCCTGCCAGTCGCGGCCTACATGCAGGCCGCACTCTTCAAGCATGATGTGAACTTTGTGGCCGTTGGGTGTCGGCCATGAATAAACTTTGATCAAGAAAGCTCCCTGCGAAGATGAAGATTGCAAGCTGGACACTTTACGAGAAATGCCGAAATCGTGTTTAAGCGGATCAAACATGTGTTCACCGTTGGCAAGGACGCATCGATTGAAAACCAACCGGGTCAAGGCACGGGCATGAGGTCGTCCGCAGGCATACGCGGCAACACCGCCCAGGCGGGACCGGAGTGGGCCGGCCTTGAAGGTGTGGCGTGCACGGTGGAAGCAGGCGAGGGGACGTTTTGCGTCAGTGGGGAACTGGGTGGTCACCCGTGGCGCGTGGAGCGCGCGCCGGCATCGCGCGACTACCTTGTCGGCGAGGAGCTGCGGGGCAGGGCAGAGATCGCTATCAACGGGCACGTGACGGTGGTGATCATGAACCGGGCGCTCAAGGAGATGCTCGAAAAGCGCGCCTACTCGCTTTACACCGACACGCTGGAGACACAGGCCAGCCCGGTGCTGACGGAAGAAATGCGATGGCTGGCGCTCTATCCGGAGGCCGGTTGGGACAGCCTGAGCGATGCTTTTTTTCACCGCTATGCCATTTTGGCGGAGCGCCGGGCGGACGCCATGGCCTGGCTGACGCCGGAGTTGGTGGAACTTCTGATGGGCTGGCCCGAGCCGGCGCCTGACAACACGGTCCCGTTCATTTTGATGCTGATGCGGGGCAAGGCCCACCTGCGCATGCAGGCCTTGCCCCACGCGGCTGTAGCCGATTTGCCGGCGCAGATTCACGCCGTGCGGCTGCTGGTCAACGCGTCCGGCGTGGCTGTGGCGGCCTTTCCGGATGTGGCACCTGGTTCAGTGAAGAAATAGGCTGAAGCCAAGGCAGTACCTGCGCCAGCAGCTATCAAATCTATAGCGTTTCGGTGCTATTCGACGTTGCGGGACGACCAGGAGGACGTCCCGCAGAGCGTCAGCTACCCCTGGTGATGGGCATTTCGACCTCGCCGGGCATCAGAAGATGCTTGGCAAGCTCAAGCTTGGCCAGGGACGCGCGGTGAACTTCGTCCGGTCCGTCGGCCAGGCGCAGCGTACGCTGGTGCGCGTAGGCATAGGCCAGGGGGAAGTCGTCCGAAACGCCGCCGCCGCCGTGGGCCTGAATCGCCCAGTCAATGATCTGGCAGGCCATGTTGGGCGCCACCACCTTGATCATGGCAATTTCGGCCTTGGCGACCTTGTTGCCCACGGTGTCCATCATGTAGGCAGCGCGCAGCGTCAGCAGGCGCGCCTGATCGATCATGCAGCGCGCCTCGGCAATGCGCTCCGCCCATACGGACTGGCGGGCTACAGGCTTGCCGAAAGCGATGCGGCTGTTCAGACGCTTGCACATCAGTTCGAGCGCGCGCTCGGCGCAACCGATGCTGCGCATGCAGTGGTGGATGCGTCCGGGGCCAAGTCGGCCCTGGGCAATCTCAAACCCCCGACCTTCGCCAAGCAGCAGGTTGGCGGCGGGCACGCGCACGTTGGTCAGTCGTACTTCCATGTGGCCGTGCGGGGCATCGTCGTAGCCAAACACACTCAGTGGGCGGATCACGGTGATGCCAGGCGCATCGGCGGGCACCAGGATCATCGATTGCTGTTCGTGGCGACCGGCGTCCGGATTGGTTTTGCCCATCACGATGTAGATGGCGCAGCGCGGATCGCCGGCGCCGGAGGACCACCATTTCAGGCCATTGAGTACGTAGTCATTGCCATCACGTTCGATACGGCACTGGATATTGGTAGCGTCGGAGGAGGCAACTTCCGGCTCGGTCATCAAAAAAGCCGAGCGGATTTCGCCCTTCAGCAGGGGTTCAAGCCAGCGATCCTTGTTGGCTTCAGAACCGTAGCGGGCAATGGTTTCCATGTTGCCGGTATCGGGCGCCGAGCAATTGAACACCTCGGCAGCAAACGGGACGCGGCCCATGATTTCGCACAGCGGCGCGTATTCAAGGTTGGATAGGCCCTCGGGCGCGCGCGGGGAGTGCGGCAGGAACAGGTTCCACAAACCGGCGGCTCGCGCCATGGGTTTGAGTTCCTCAATGATGGTGGTCGGAATCCAGGCGTTGCCTTTGGCCCGGTTTTCAGCAATCTCGCGGAAGAAACGGGCTTCGTTCGGGTAGATGTGCTGCTCCATGAACTTCAGCAAGCGTGCCTGCATGTCTTTTACTTTGGGGGTGTAGTCGAAATCCATGATGTCTCCTGGTGGTAGATTAAATTTTTCGGGCTATTCAGGGAAAGCTTGGCGTTAGGGGTCAATGCTGGCTTTTGGATGCGAAGTCCCAGGCCATTTTGGCGAGCAGGGGTGCGCCGGCGGCCGAACGGGCGGCCTGCGCGCTGGAGGCCGTACCGGCCTCAACGCGCTTGGCGATGCCCTGCAGGATGGCAGCCAGCCGGAAGAGGTTGTAGGCCAGGTAAAAATTCCAGTCGGCCTTGAGGGCTTCGGGGCTGCTGATGCCTGTGCGCTGGCAGTAGCGCCTGATGTAGTCATCTTCCAGGGGAATCCCGAGACTCGCCACGTCGAGTCCGCCAATGCCCCTGAACGCCCCGGGCGGGATGTGCCAGGCCATGCAGTGGTAGCTGAAATCGGCCAGTGGATGGCCGAGGGTGGAAAGCTCCCAGTCGAGCACGGCGAGCACGCGCGGTTCGGTGGGATGGAACATCAGGTTGTCGAGGCGAAAATCGCCGTGCACGATGGAAACCAGGCTTTCATCGCGCGCGCTCGCGGGCATGTGCGCGGGCAGCCACTCCATCAGGCGGTCCATCTCGGGGATGGGCTGGGTGATGGACGCGCTGTACTGCTTGCTCCAGCGACCGATCTGGCGCTCAAAGTAGTTACCGGGCTTGCCGTAGGTGGCCAGCCCGCGCTCTGCGAATCTGACCTGATGCAGCGCGGCAATGACCCGGTTCATTTCGTCGTAAATGTCGCCGCGCTGGGCATTGGTCATGTCGGGCAGGGCCTGGTCCCAGAGCACACGGCCTTCGACAAACTCCATCACGTAGAAAGCGCGGCCGATCACGGACTCGTCTTCACACAGGCAATACATTCTGGCTACGGGCACGTCCGTGCCCTGCAGGCCGTTCATGACCTTGAACTCGCGCTCCACCGCATGCGCCGACGGCAGTAGTTTGGCCACCGGCCCGGGCTTGGCACGCATCACGTAGGACTGGCCGGGCGTGATGAGCTTGTAGGTAGGGTTGGATTGCCCGCCCTTGAAGATTTCGGCGCTGAGCGGACCCTGGAAGCCTTCGAGGTGCTGAGTCAGGTAAGCGGTCAGGGCCGCGACATCAAACGCCTGCTGGCTAGGGATCGTCCGCGTGCCCAGAAAATGATCGAATTCGGTCATGACCTTATTTTTCCATTTCTGCTTCGGAAATGCGGAGAAGAATTTCGCGGTTGCGTACCACCAGTCCGGCTGGTTCGACGCGAATGGCTTCTTCCCGCTCCATGGCTTTGAGCTCCTGGTTGACGCGCTGGCGCGAGGCACCCAGCAACTGCGCGAGTTCTTCCTGTGCCAGCTGCAGGCCGATCCGGATTTCCTGGCTGTTGGCGAGGCAGGGCACACCGTAGCTGCGCATCAGGTGCAGCAGCTGTTTGGCCAGCCGGGCGCGTAGCGGCAAGGTGTTCAAGTCCTCTACCAGTCCAAAAAGCTGACGGATCCGCCGTGCATGCAGGCGCAGCAGGGCTTCGTACAGTTCCACATGCACACCGAGGATTTTGCGCAAGTCCAGCCGCGACACACACAGCAGCGTGGTGTCGCCATGCGCATACGAGTCGTGCGTACGCCGCTCGCCGTCGAAAATCGCCACGTCGCCAATCCAAAGTCCGGGTTCGACATACGTCAGGGTGACCTGTTTGCCGGTGATCGATGTCGAGCTGACCCGGATGGCGCCGCGCGCGCAGGAGATCCATTCCTCGGGCACATCGCCGCGCGCGCTGATGAGCTCGCCGTCCTTGTAGCGTTTGACGTAGGCGCATCGTAGTATGTCGTGCCTGAGGGAGGGAGAAAGCGAGGAGAACCAGCGGCCACCGTTGATGGCCTCTCTTTCCTCTATCGTAAGAATGGGGTCGTCCATAGCCTGTCTTTTGCGTGACTGTCAGATGTTGCATTGTCGCTTCAGGGACCGCGCCAGCGCGGCGGACTGTCGCCTGCGTGTCCCCTTTGACAACCCGCCGGGCTACCGGTAGCCCGGCGTGCGTTTTTGCAGGAACGCCTCGATCCCTTCAGCGCCGTTGGGGTGATGCAGGTTACGAACAAAATGGTCGCGTTCGCTGGCTAGTTGCAGACTCAAGGGGTTGGTCGCTGCGTCGTTCACGAGCTCCTTGATGCTGGCAAGTGCATTGGGCGCGCGCGCATTGAGTTGACCCGCAAGGCGCAGGCTTTCCGCCAGGGCTTCACCCGGGGCGCACAACCTGTTGACCAGTCCCCGGTCATGCAGGCGCTGCGCAGGCATCCGCTCGCCGAGCATCAGCAGCTCATTGGCAAGGGCGCGCGGCAATGCCCGTGCGAGTGCCCAGCTGCCGCCACCATCGGGTGACAGGGCCACGTTGACATAGGACATGACGAACACCGCATTGCTGGCGGCCACCAGGAAATCGCAGGCCAGCGCCAGCGAAAACCCTGCGCCGGCGGCGGCGCCCTCGACGGCAGCGATGACAGGTTTCGGGTAGGTCCTGATCGAGTCCATCCAATTGTGCAGCCCTTCGATGCTCTGCGCCTGGACCTCGGGGGCTTCCCGGCGGTTGGCCTGCAGGCGCTGAAGATTTCCGCCCGAGCAAAACATCGCGCCCTCGCCGGTGATGATCACGCTGCGTATTTCGGGATTGTTTTCGGCCGCGTTCAGCGCCTCGATACCCGCCGCATACATCTCTGGGCCGAGCGTGTTTCGCGTCTCGGGGTTGCTCAGCGTCAAGATCAGCGTGCCGGCCTCGCTGGTGCTTTTCAACGAGCCAGCCATCAGTGGCTGCCTGGCTGGTCAGGGGCCCGAAGGCCTTGAACGGTTTGCATGCTAGTTTTCCTCGTGGGTCAGGCTCAGGCCAATCGCACCCCGGCGACGTAGCCAGGGCGAAGGGCGGTAGCGTGGGTCGCCATAGACCGTTTGCATGTTGAACAGGACCTCCAGCACATTGGTCGGGCCATAGCGGTCGCCCATGGCCAGCGGGCCCAGCGGATAGCCCAGGCCCAGCGTGACCGCGAGTTCGAGATCCCTGGGGCTGCAGATACCCTGCTGACACATATCGCTGGCGATATTGATGATGGTGGCGACCACGCGCTGGGTGACAAACCCGCCGCTGTCGCGGATCACGCTGACGGCCTTGCCATCGCGTGCAAACAGGGCATGCGCCGCATCGCGCATATCGGTGCGGGTGGCCGGGTTGGTCGCCAGCACGCGCCGTTTTGTCGCGGCGTCGTCAATCAGCATGTCGATACCTACGGTGCGGGCCGGGTCGAGCCTTTCCACCACGGCCACGGTGGTGATATCAAAGCCCAGGGGTGCCACCAGCGTGAGGGCCAGTGGCGACGCCGACGGACCGGTTTCAATCTTGGCGCCCAGGCTTTTCAACAGCGAAAGCAGCTCGGCTCGCCGGGCCGCGCGTGGCGATACCCAGAAGGGGGGCATTTCGCCAACTTCCGGTACGGGCGCTTCGGGCACCTTCTGGATCACGCCATCGATGTACCGGTAAAAGCCTTCGCCCGTTTTGCGGCCAAGCATGCCACCCGCCAGACGCTGCGCGGTGATGACGCTGGGCCGGTAGCGAGCTTCTTCAAAATACTGGTGATAGATGGATTCCATGACAGGATGGGACACATCCAGCGCTGTCAGGTCCATCAGTTCGAAAGGCCCCAGCTTGAAGCCGACCTGGTCGCGGAGAATGCGATCAATGGTGGCGAAATCCGCGATGCCTTCGCTGACAATGCGCAACGCTTCGGTCCCATAGCCCCGGCCCGCGTGGTTGACAATAAAACCGGGCGAGTCCTGCGCCATCACGGGTGTATGGCCCATCTGTCGCGTGAATTCCATGAGTTTCTGGCACACCTGCACTTGGGTTCTGAGGCCAGCAATGACTTCCACCACCTTCATGAGCGGTGGCGGGTTGAAGAAATGAAACCCGGCCACACGCCCGGGATGCTGCAGCCCGGCCGCGATGGCGGTCACGGAAAGCGACGAAGTGTTGGTGGCAAATACCGCGTCGGGACGAAGAATTTTCTCAAGTTCGGAGAAAAGTGCGCGCTTGACATCAAGCCGCTCGACAACGGCCTCGACCACCAGATCGCAAGCACCGAGCTCGGCCAACGTATCGACAGCGGACAGCCTTGTCTTCAGGGTTTGCGTGGCGGTCGCGTCCAGCCTGCCCTTGGCCTGAAGGCGATCCCATTGGGCGGCCACGGAGGAAACCGATGCCTGGGTTGCTTCGGGCCGCGTATCGAAGACCAGAACAGTGCTGCCTGCCTGCGCCGCGAGCTGGGCGATACCGCTGCCCATCGCTCCCGCGCCGATCACACCCACAACGGGAAAGATTGTGTTCATGGCGCAGATTATGCTGCAGGCATCCGGGAGCCAATTCCTGCGGAGATAATAGTTCTTATGAATCACGCGATCGTTCGCTCAAACGCGCTGGCCGGTCTGTTGCTCTTTTCAAGCGTTGGCAGTCTGGCCGTCACGCTGGGGCCCCTGCGCGGCGCAGCGCTGGTCGGTCGCACGCTGGACCTGAGTCTGCTGGCCCGGCTTGATGCTGGCGAAGATCCGGCATCGTTGTGCACGGAGGCTGAGCTGGCCTATTCGGACACCCGCATCGACGCCAGAAAGCTGACCGTACGCACAACAGCCACGGGTGAAGCCGGCCAAGCGCTGATTCGCGTGACGTCATCGGCGATCGTCGATGAGCCGGTGGTGAGTCTTACGCTGCGCGCGGGTTGCAAGTCCAGGAGCATGCGTCGTTATGTCCTGCTTGCCGACCTGCCGCAGGAATCGTCCGATAAAGCCGTCGCGCCTTTGCCTTTGGTGCCGCCGGTAGCCGCTGCGGGAAATCCGCTGGCCACTGAGAGCGTAATGCGGCCCATTTCGCCGGTTACGGGTGCGCCGGGCCCGGGCACCGCTGGCTCAGGCGCGAGGGAAGCTGCTGCTGAAACGCAGCCTGCCGTGCGCGCAATCCGGCGGCCTCGCGCCACCGCCTCCGCCACATCCACACCGGGTAATCGGGCCACCAGCGGCCGTGACGGCGCCACGTCCCGGTCGGGTAGCTCGGCCTTGGCGCAATCGCTCCGTTTGGGCGAGTCCAGCCGGCGCGTACCGGGCACGCCGCGGCTTCAACTCGACAGCGCCGAGTTGTCCGCCGAGGTCATGCCCAGCCTCAAATCCTCGGGACAATTGCAGACGCTACCTTCGGAGGCCGACCCCCGGCGTTCGGAGTTTGCGGCGCTCTGGCGCGCCCTGAATCTTCGGCCAGAGGAAGTCTCACGGGACATGCAACGGCTCGCAGAGTTGCAGGGCCAGGCGCGCAGTTTGCGCGAAGCCAACAGCAAGAATGATGCAGCGCTTGCGGTCGCGCGCGAGCAGCTAAAGAAAGCGGAAAGTGAGCGGTACGCCAATCCGCTGGTGTTCGGCCTCGTTGCCCTGCTGGCAGCGCTGTTGATGGCTGCTGCGTACTTTTATTACCGACTCAACCGTTCGGGTGCCAGCGCTGCGTGGTGGGATCTTCGGGACGCTGAAGCGCAAGCCGAGGCGGAATCGGCGCGCGCGGGGCGGCAAGCCCCAAGCAGCGTGCACGAGCCTGATTCCCTGCCGCCTCAGCCGCAGGGCAAGCCGGAGAGCCTGTCTTCACCGGTCCAGGAATCACAGCGCAAGGTCGTTCGGCTGGATGACACTTCGCAACTCCACATCCGCAACGGCGATTCAACCTATCCGCCTTCGGGTTTGTCTGCGAATCCGCGGGGCGTGAATGTCAATGAGCTTTTTGACATCGCGCAGCAGGCCGAGTTCTTCGTCTCGCTTGGGCAGCACGATCACGCCATCGAAGTGCTGTCCAACCACATTCGCGAAAATGCGCGGACCAGCCCACTGGCCTACCTCGATCTTTTCAGGCTCTATCACGACCTCGACCGGAAGGCGCAATACGAGGACTTGCGGCTGGAGTTCAATCGCACGTTCAATGCAGAAGTTCCCGCCTTTGAATCGTTCCGCGAGCGGGGCGAGGGTCTGGAGGCCTATGAAGGCGCGATGTCGCGGATCCAGTCCCTCTGGAACACCCCCCGGGTGCTTGATGTCATTGAAGAGTCCATATTCCGCAAGCCTGGACGTCCCGACGACGCGTTCGGACTTGAGGCCTACCGCGAGTTGCTCTTGCTTTACGCAATTGCCAATGAAATCGCAGAGACGCCGCGCAAGCTGGTTTCAAACGGCGCGGGTGTCTCCGGCCTTCCCCGCAGTGTCGTGTTGCCTTCTGCTCCGGGATCTGACCGGGTTGTGGGTTACCCGTCGACAGAATTGCAGCCCTTGGGCGCCTCTGCCGTGTATGTCCGCAGCGATGCGGCGGCGTCAGGATCGGATGCCACTTCCACGATCAGACGCTCGGGTGCTGTCAGGCTGGACATTGATCTTTCCGACGCATCGCTGGGTGAAAGCGCATTCGCCACCGACGACACGGTGGTGGTGCCATCGTCCAGGGCTAAAGCCGCAGCGCCAGCTGCTGAGCCCAGGAGTAGCGCCTGGCTGGACTTTGATCTGTCTGAAATCGGTCCGGACAGCTTGGACGCTGGCGGTGCTTCAGGCGGAAGCGACCAGCTACCACGCAAATAAGGGGACTGCGCGAACGCAGAAGCCAGAGCGGACCGCGTCCGGGCTCTTTGAGTTTGCTTACCGCCGCACCTGCAGTGCGCCAGGATTGACGATGTTGGTCGGCGTGCCTTTGATGAAGTTGACCACGTTGTCGAAGGCGGCGCCGAAATACAACTCGTAGCTGTCCTGCTCGACATAACCGATATGCGGGGTGCAGATGCAGTTCTCAAGCCGCAGCAAGGCGTGCCCCTGCAGGATCGGTTCCGACTCAAACACATCGACTGCGGCAAGGCCCGGACGGCCGCGATTCAAGGCCGCAATCAACGCCTCCGGCTCCACCAGCTCGGCCCTTGAGGTATTGACGAACAGGGCGGTAGGCTTCATGCGCGACAGGTCATCCAGCGTGACAATCCCACGCGTTTCGTCGTGCAGGCGCAGATGAACAGTGAGGACGTCGCTTTGCTCGAACAGTTCGGCCTTGCTCGCCGCCAGTTCAAACCCGTCGGCCTGAGCGCGCTCGCGCGAGCCGTCGCGCCCCCAGATGACCACGCGCATGCCAAAGGCCCTGCCATAGCCGGCGATGATCTGGCCAATTTTGCCGTAGCTCCAGATGCCCAGTGTCTTGCCCTTGAGCACCGAGCCAACGCCAAAATTGGGTGGCATGGACGCTGCCTTGAGGCCTGCCTGCTGCCAGGCACCGTGTTTGAGGTGGGCCACATAGTGCGGTATGCGGCGCATGGCGGCCATGATCAGCGCCCAGGTCAATTCGGCCGGCGCCACGGGAGAACCAATGCCTTCTGCCACGGCAATGCCGCGTTCGGTGCAGGCGGCAATATCGATATGGCTTCCGACCCGACCGGTCTGCACGATGAGCTTGAGCTTGGGCAGCTTTTCTATCACCTGGCGGCTTAACTGGGTCCGTTCCCGGATCAAGACGATGACGTCAGCGTCTTTAAGCCGGACCGAGAGCTGCCCGATACCCTTGACGGTATTGGTGTAAACCTTGGCGGGGTAAGCGTCGAGTTTCGCTGCGCAGGCCAGTTTGCGCACAGCGTCCTGATAGTCGTCAAGAATCACAATATTCATGCCGATATTGTGCCTGCAACAAGTCTCACCCCCACCGGCCTGCGGGCAATAGCACGGTCAACTTGTATCGGATGGAAACGCCTTTTCGCGTGTCTGTAGGAGCGGGGCCGGCGCCTGTTCTCGAAGCTTTCTGAGCGGCTGTCTACGACACCTGCGGAATTGGCACGTCGCCGATTCCACCGCAGATCAAAGCTCGGTCATGCGCTCAAGTTCGGCGCAAACGTCGGCCATTCGCCCCGAGATCATCATCCGGCCGGCGCAGGCGGGGCCCATGGCGGCATCGTGTTCCCTGACAACCTTCAGGCGCGTCACGCCGGGTCTTTGAACGTCAAGGGAAGTGGATCTGAATGACGAGGCAGCCAAGCGACGCCGAGGTGCAGAACCGGGCCGCTTGAAAGGCAAGGTCAGCCGCTGGTGGACGGGCGGCGCGCTTTCTGGCGGCACCAGCGGTTTCGCCGAGACCGGGCGGGCAAGCCGTGTTGCAGCGGTGCACAGCGATGTGAGCCAGAGGGCTAGTGAAGGAAACGGGGAACTGTTGACGATTTGCATGTTGATCTCCTGAGTTAGAGAGGCTTTCGCCCCACTAGTGACAGGCAGGATTGACGACTGGCAAGATGGCCAGTTGCCGCTGCATCAGGGTGTTGGCCCGTCAGAGACCAAACGCCCGCCACCTGCTGCGCGGCTACCCCGCTGACTACATCAGCATGGTGTTGCGGATCAGGCCAACGGCCAGTCCTTCCAGTTCAAACGGCTCGCCCGGTTCAACGACGATGGTTTGAAAATCGGGGTTCTCTGGAAGGAGTTCAATCAGGTTTTTGGTCCGGCGAAACCGCTTGACGGTGACTTCATCGCCGATACGGGCCACCACAATCTGGCCGTTTCGGGCGTCTTTGGCCTGTTTGACGGCGAGCAGGTCGCCATCCATGATGCCGACGTCGCGCATGCTCATGCCGCGTACCTTCAGCAGGTAGTCGGGCTGCCTTTGAAAAAGACTGCTCTCAACATAGTAGGTTTGTTCCACATGTTCCTGGGCCAGCATCGGGCTGCCGGCCGCGACGCGGCCAATCAGGGGCAGGGCAAGCTGGGCCAGGCTTTGCAAGGGCAGCGAGAACTGCTTCATGCGCGATTCGTTCAGCGAGCGAAGGGTATCGCTGCGCAGGCGGATGCCTCGCGACGTGCCGCTCACCAGTTCAATCACCCCCTTGCGGGCCAGCGCCTGCAAGTGTTCCTCGGCCGCATTGGCTGACCGAAAGCCCATCTCGGCGGCGATTTCGGCCCGCGTGGGGGGCGCACCCGTACGCGCAATCGCGCTTTGGATCAATTCGAGAATCTGCTGCTGACGTGCCGTGAGTTTGGGCCCTTCGGTAGCCTGATCTGAAAAATTGTCGAGAATACTCATGCTTGGAACTCCTTGACTTGATGGCGCCAACCGTTTGGACGTTGGCGTCGGCTCCTATGCCGGCCTGGCATTTCTTGCCTACTGTATTAATACCCAGTAGCTGTATTTTCATCCAGTTTTCAAAGGATTGCAAGTCCATGCAGGATTCCGCTTTTTCGTCGTCTCCCGGCCAGCCGTATGTTGTCATCTTGGGTACCGGGGGCACGATCGCTGGTCTCGCCGCCCATGTCAGCGACAACCTTGGCTACCGCGCGGCGCAGATCGGTGTGGGTCAACTGGTCGCGGCTATTCCTTCGTTGGCGGATGCGGGTCCTGTTCTGACGGAGCAGGTCGCGCAGGTAGATAGCAAGGACATGAACTTTGAGGTGTGGAAGCAGCTTGCAGCCAGGGTAGAGCATTACCTCGCGCGGGAGGATGTTCAGGGCATTGTCATCACGCACGGCACTGACACGATCGAGGAAACGGCATTTTTCCTGCAGGCTGTGTGCCAGCCCGCCAAACCGGTGGTACTGACCTGTGCGATGCGGCCGGCCAGCGCGCTTGCTCCGGATGGCCCGCAGAATGTGCTGGATGCGACGGCCGTGGCACGGCTCACCGGTGCGCAGGGTGTGCTGGTCGTTTGCGCCGGAACCATCCATGGCGCGCTGGACGTGCAAAAGGTTCACACCTATCAACTGGATGCCTTTAGCTCGGGTGATGGTGGCCCCCTTGGTTATGTGGAGGAGGGAGGTGCCAGAATGGTTCGAAACTGGCCTGTAGCCCAGACATCACCTGCGCAAGCAGCTATCAAACTAATAGCGGATCGCGTTCCGGCTTCCAACTGGCCCCGCGTCGAAATTGTGATGAATTACGCGGGCGCCAGCGGCGCCGTGGTGCAGGCGCTGGTCGCGCAGGGTGTGCAGGGCCTGGTCGTGGCCG
>NCGI01000357.1 GCA_002256925.1 Polaromonas sp. 28-63-22 | reverse complement strand
CTGCGCCAAAAAGACGTTGCCGGCCTGAAAACCGAAGTCAAAGAGCTGCAAAAAGCCCACTTTGGCCTGCGGATGCAAAAAGCCACGCAGCAACTGACCAACACCTCGACGCTGCGTTCCACGCGTCGTTCCATCGCTCGTGCCAAAACCATTTTGGCCGAGACCATCGTCAAGCAAGGAGCGAAATAATGACGGAAGTTAAAAAATCCCTCAAGCGCACCTTGATTGGCAAGGTCGTGAGCGACAAACGTGCCAAAACCGTGACGGTTCTGGTCGAGCGTCGTGTGAAGCACGAGCTGTACGGCAAGATCGTGTCGCTGTCGAGCAAGTACCACGCGCATGACGAAAAAGGCGAGTACAAGACAGGCGACATGATCGAGATCACCGAAAGCCGGCCGATTTCCAAGACCAAGAACTGGGTTGTGACCCGTCTGGTTCAGAAGGCCGGTATTGTCTAAGGCCTGATTTCCCGGCTGTGACAACAGGCATCAAAAAGCGGCTCACGGTGTGGGCCGTTTTTGTTTCCGGCTTCACGCCAGATGGCGGCTGCGAGGAACTGCTGCGCGTCGGTCCCGTGGCCGGCCGACTCTGCAGCCTGGTTCATTTCAACCTAAGATCACGGGTTTATTCCAACTACCCGTTCAACCCCACACATGGAGCATCCAATGATCAAAGTAGGCGACACCCTTCCCGCAGCAACGCTGATGGAATTTTCAGAAGTTGAAGGCAACGGCTGCAGCCTTGGCCCCAACCCGGTGGATGTGGCCAAGGCCACCGCGGGCAAGACCATCGCGCTGTTCGCGCTGCCCGGCGCCTTCACGCCGACCTGCTCAGCCAAGCATGTGCCCGGCTATGTCGAAAAATTTCCCGAGCTTAAAGCGGCCGGCGTTGATGAAATCTGGTGCGTCAGCGTGAACGACGCATTCGTCATGGGCGCTTGGGCGCGGGACCAGAACACCGGCAGCAAGGTACGCATGCTGGCCGACGGCAGTGCCGACTTTGCCAAGGCGACAGGCCTGACGCTCGACCTCACCGCGCGCGGCATGGGCCTTCGCAGCAACCGTTACTCGATGCTGATCAAGGACGGAAAAGTAGCCAGTCTCAATGTGGAGGCCCCTGGCAAGTTTGAAGTCAGCGATGCCGCGACCCTGCTGGCGCAAGCCAAAGCCTGATCCCGCCTGACACGATCAAAGCCAAGCCACCGCCCGCAGGGTCGGTGGCTTTTTCATGGTCGGAAAGCGGGCGGAAAGCGGCGGGGTCGATGCTGCAGGCATCGCGACTCGCTATGAAGTTTATAGCTGCCCGCGCAGGTATTGATTGGGCTGCAGACGCTTTTGCCTACAAATCGACCTTCAGGTAGTGGGCGCCGGCAATCGGGTTGTGGTAGTAGGGTGGAATCGTCGCAAAGCCCAGGTCCACATACAGGGCGCGCGCCGATTCCATGTCGTCCAGTGTGTCGAGCAGCACGCTGTGATAACCGGCCATGCGCGCTGCGTCGAGCGTAGCCTCAACCAGCTGGCGACCGAGTCCCAGCCGGCGAAAGGGCTTGCGCACGTACAGGCGCTTCATTTCAGCGGCGTTGGAGTAATCCACAGATGCCAGCGGCCTCAACGCGCAGCAACCCGCCAGCTCGCCATCGACCAACGCCAGCAGCAAGGCACCCTGCGGCTGCATGTACTCGCCGGGCAGGCCCGCCAGTTCGTCATCGAAGTTCTGAAAGCATAAATCCACGTCAAGCTGCGCTGCATATTCGGCAAATAACGCTCGCGTGGCCCCCAATTGCGCGTGCGTCTCCGGCGTAATAAACGCGATGTCAGGGCGGTGCACGGCGTGGGCGATCAAAGAAAAGGCAATCAACAGG
>NCGI01000356.1 GCA_002256925.1 Polaromonas sp. 28-63-22 | reverse complement strand
GACGGACGGGAAACGGTGGCCCGCGAAGCCATCCCCCATGACTGAGGCTGCGCCCGCCTGGCTGACCAACAGCCTGATCTACCTCAGCGCCGCCGTGCTGGCCGTGCCGCTGGCCAAAAAGCTGGGGCTGGGCTCGATCATTGGCTATCTGGCCGCCGGCATGGCGATTGGTCCGTGGGGTCTGGGGCTGGTCACCAATGTGCAGGACATCCTTCATTTCGCCGAATTTGGCGTGGTGCTGATGCTGTTCCTGGTCGGGCTGGAACTGGAACCCGAACGCTTGTGGGCGCTGCGCCGCCCCATCTTCGGCTGGGGCAGCGCCCAGGTGCTGGCCTGCGCTGCGCTGATCACCGGCGCGGCCATGCTGTTCGGCGTGCGCTGGGAAATCGCACTGGTCGCCGGTCTGGGCCTGGCGCTGTCATCGACCGCCATCGCGCTGCAGGCCATCGGCGAGCGCAACCTGATGCCGACATCCAGCGGCCAGGCCGGGTTTTCGATCCTGCTGTTTCAGGACGTGGCGGCCATCCCGATTTTGGCGCTGCTGCCGCTACTGGGCTCACTTGCGGGTGAAAATGAGGCGCTAGCCCAATCAAACCGTGCGCTGGAAGCTATCAAAGTCATAGCGGTTATTGCCGGCATCGTGGTCGGCGGGCGTCTGCTGCTGCGCCCCCTGCTGCGCCTGATTGCCAACAGCGGCACGCCTGAAATCTTCACCGCCGCCTCCCTGCTGCTGGTGGTGGCGATTGCCGCGCTGATGCAGATGGTCGGCCTGTCGATGGCGCTGGGCGCTTTTCTGGCGGGCGTGCTGCTGGCCACCAGCGAATACCGGCGCGAGCTGGAAACCGACATCGAACCTTTCAAGGGCCTGCTGCTGGGGCTCTTTTTCATTGCGGTGGGCATGAGCATCGACTTTGGCGTGTTGCGTGAGTCGCCCGGTCTGATGGCGGCTATTTTGCTGGGCTTTCTGGGCCTGAAGCTGGTCGTCATCTACGGTCTGGCAGCGCTGATGAAGCTGCCCTACCAGGAGCGGCCGGTGTTTGCCGTGCTGCTGGCGCAAGGCGGGGAGTTCGCCTTCGTGGTGTTCCAGGCGGCGGCCGGTGCGCGGGTGTTTTCGCCCGAGACCGCGTCGCTGCTGATCGGCGCCGTGGCGCTGTCGATGTTGCTGAGCCCGCTGCTTTTGGTGGCGGTGGACAAACTGCTGCTGCCGCGCTATGCCAATGGCAACAAACCCCGGCTGGCAGAAATCTCCGAACCCCAGCACGCACCGGTCATCATTGCCGGCTTCGGCCGCTACGGCCAGATCGTCGGCCGGATGCTGCTGGCGCAAGGCATCGCGCCGACCGTGCTGGACCACGACGCCGACATGATCGAGGCGGTGCGCGCCTTCGGCCTGCGCGTGTTCTACGGCGATGCCACGCGGCTTGATTTGCTGCGCACAGCCGGGGCCGCCAGCGCCAAAATCGTCGTGGTGGCGGTCGATGACGTGGAGCAGTCCCTGACCATCGTGGATCTGGTCAAGGAGCATTTTCCGCAGTTGCAGATCGTCGCGCGCGCCCGCGATGTGACGCACTGGAACGCGCTGCGTGACCGGGGCGTGACGTGCGTCGAGCGCGAATTGTTCGAGTCCAGCCTGCGCAGCGCCCGCAGCGTACTCGAACTGCTCGGCCAGCCGCCGCACGAGGCCAGGCGCGGCGCGATGCGCTTTCGCCAGCACAACCTGGAGCTGTTTGAACAGATGTACCCGCACCGCAAGGACCGCTCGCGGCTGATCGCGGTGGCGAAGCAGGGCCGGCTGCAACTCGAGGAACAGATGGCGCAGGAACGCGCCCAGCAGGAGCAGCGCCGACCCGCCGGCTGGCAGCGCGAA
>NCGI01000355.1 GCA_002256925.1 Polaromonas sp. 28-63-22 | reverse complement strand
GCACGTCACGGCGATGGTGTTTGCGCGGACCGAAGGGTAGTGTGCCCCCACGTTCGCGCACTGCCGACCACCGATCATCCTGAGCCTGTCGAAGGATGACCCCCGAGGGGGTTGGCCTTGCTTGGGGCGGCCCGGCTGAAATGTTGCCCCCACGTTCGCGCACTGCGTGTCGCTCTCTGCCCCCCGAGGGGGCTGGCCTTGCTTGGGGCGGCCCGGCGCTGCAGCCATGGCCCCCACGGTCGCCTTCCTGACCACCGATCGCCCTGAGCCTGTCGAAGGATGCCCCCCGACGGGGCTGTGAAGTATCGAAAGGTGTCTCCGAATCGACTAAGCTGACCCGGGGCATTGCATCGACCCGCGACAATCAGCCGTCCATGTTCAATATTGTCCTCGTCGAGCCAGAAATACCGCCCAACACCGGCAACGTGATCCGCCTGGCGGCGAACACCGGTTGCCGGCTTCATTTGATCGAGCCACTTGGCTTTTCAATGGATGACCGGCAACTCCGGCGCGCCGGCCTTGATTACCACGAGTACGCCCCGGTGATCCGGCACGCCGGATGGCAGGCTTACCTTGATGCCGAGCAACCGCCAGCCGACAGGATGTTCGCGATGACCACCCACGGGCAACGCAGCCTCTACGACGTGCGATTCCAGCCTGGCGACTGGCTGGTTTTCGGCTCGGAAACGCGGGGCCTGGCCGACAAGCTGCGCAATGCCTTCGCACCGGCACAACGCCTCAAACTGCCGATGCAGCCCGGCCAGCGCAGCCTGAACCTGTCGAACACGGTGGCTATCACCGTTTTTGAAGCGTGGCGACAAAACGGTTTCGCACTGAAGGCTGCCGATAACCCCTGACGCGGCCTGCGGCCTGCGCCCTGTACCCGCGACTTTTGTCACACTGTCCGAGGAAAATAAGGGTTGAGCGAGCGTTCGGCCACTTTTGAAAACTTTAAACCTACTAAAACCGAGGAATTAGGGGCGCCATAAATTGATAAATACATCAAATACGATAATATTTCTACACAAACACTGATTTCAGACACTCGGCATCGACGATTTATTTGTTTAACCATGCAAGTCCACAAGACCCGCAGGATTCCAAAAGTGACCCGCTTTTTTTACCGAATGATCAATAGCCTCAGGCATCGCATGGGCCACCGACAGGCCGTGAAGAACCGGCTGCCGATTGCCCGCATCCGGCAGAGCCTTGAAGCGCTGATGCTCGACTGTGACAGCCTGCGGGCGCAGCAGGTGGTCTATCGGATCAAGGTAGCCCGCACACCCGCCGAACTCTGGGATCTGCGCTGCGACATGCACCAGTGCATCGCCCGCGTGCACGACCAGAGCGAGGCCTCACGGCGCATCAACACGCTGGTCAGCGTCTTTCGCGGCTGGGTTCCACCCGGCAAGTTGACACAGATCTAGGAGCCTGTCGGGCTTAGGTCGTCGAAAGCGAAAATCGACCCTCGCCGGCCAATATCTGGATATTGGTCAAGAAAGCGGCGAAAAATAGACCGCTGCGGCCGATTTGCAGCCGACGATTCCTAAGTCCGACAGGCTCCTAGACGCCCGGCAGCGTCCGCCACATCGCCGACGTTTCCATCGAAGCACCGGCCAACCGCTACGGGTAGCGCCGCACCAGTGATTCCGCCACGCAAACCGGCTTGGCGGAACCCTCCCGCTCCACCGTCACCTCCCACGTCATCTGCAGGCCTGCGTTGTCAATCGTTTCGGCCGCGAGCAGTTTCATGCGCGCACGCAGGCGGCTGCCGACCGGCACGGGCGCGGTAAAACGCACCTTGTTGAGCCCGTAGTTCACGCCCATGCGTGATTCGGTGATCTCGAATGACGTCTCGAAAAACTGCGGCAGCAGCGACAGCGTCAAAAAGCCGTGCGCTATCGGCCCGCCGAACGGGCCGGCCGCGGCTTTTTCAGGATCGACATGAATCCACTGGTGGTCGCCGGTGGCGTCGGCAAACAGGTTCACCTGCTGCTGTGTGATGGTGATCCAGTCGCTGACAGCGACTTCCTGGCCCTGGCATGCCGCGATCTCGGCCAGCGTCTTGAAGGTTTTCATGCCCTGACTGTAGCCGCAGGCTGGGCGCGGGTTGCGGACGTGCGGCTCATGCCCGGACCGCGTCGAGCCACCGGCAGATACCGGGCCACTGCTCAAGATCTTTTTCCACCCGGCTCGGCGCCACATCAAAGAGCGTCAGCCCGCGTGCCGCCAGATGCACATAGTTTTGCGTGTCGCGCAGATAGCCCAGCACCGGCAGGCCCAGGGCCTCGACAAATGCACGCAGCTTGTCGGCGGCGATGGTCCGGCCGTCCACCCGCATGCCGACGATCCCGACCTCCACTTTGCCGGCGTGGCGGTGCGCGGCCAGCTCGTCGAGGAAAGCGCGCGTGGCAAAAATATCAAACACGCTGGGCTGCAGCGGCACGATGATCTTGTCGGCCAGCTTGAGGATGTCGTTGAAGCGCCAGCCATGGAGGCCAGCCGGCGTGTCCAGCACCACGTGGCTCGTGCCCTTGGGCGGCTTGACGATCAGGTCGGCGCTGACGTCCCAGGTTGCAATCGGCCTGGCCGCCGGCGGCCGCAGGCCCAGCCACAACCTCGAGGACTGCTGCCGGTCGGCATCGCCGAGCATGACGGCATGCCCCTGGCTGGCGAAATAACCGGCGACATTGGTGGCCAGCGTCGACTTGCCGACGCCCCCCTTGGGATTGGCGATCACGACCACAGGCATGGCAACACTCCTCTTGTACTTTTCCGCTATGGTAACGGCATGGACACTGCTTTGGAAAACGCCGGACCCGACGGCCTGGCCAAAACGCCCGCGGCCAGCCCCGACATCTATGTGATCGCGGCGCACCCGGACTGGCGCGAATCGCACGTCAACCGCCCGATGATGCAGGCCGCTGCCACATTGCCGCGCGTGGCGGTGCAGGACCTTTATTCAAGCTACCCCGACTACGCCATCAACGTGGCTGCCGAGCAAGCCGCGATGGCGCGGGCGCAACTGGTGGTGCTGCTGCACCCGATCCAGTGGTATGCGATGCCGGCGCTGCAAAAGCTCTGGCTCGACGAGGTGCTGACCTACGGCTGGGCCTACGGCGACGGCGGCAGCGCCCTGCGGGGCAAGGACTTGTGGCTGGTCGCCAGCACGGGCGGCGACGAGGCCTCCTACCACCCGCAAGGCTACAACCGCTATTTTTTCGATGCCTTCCTGCCGCCCTACGAGCAGACCGCCGCGCTCTGCGGCATGCGTTTTCTGCCGCCGCTGATCCTGCACGGCGCCACCAGCGCGAGCCGGCCCACCGTGGACGGGCA
>NCGI01000354.1 GCA_002256925.1 Polaromonas sp. 28-63-22 | reverse complement strand
TACCGGCTTGCCCTTGACGGCGGTGATCACGTCGCCGGGCTGCACACCGGCCTGCGCCGCCGGGCCGTTTTGCAGCACGCCCGTGATGATCACGCCACCAGCCCTGACCGCGTCGGGCTTGATATTGAAGGTTTCTGCCAACTCGGCATTGAGGTTCTGCGGCTCCACGCCGATCCAGCCGCGCGTCACCTGGCCGTCTTTCACAATGCCGTCGAGCACCTGCTTGGCCGTTGACACGGGAATGGCAAAGCCGATGCCCATCGAGCCGCCCGAGCGCGAGTAGATCGCGGTGTTGATGCCCATCAGGTTGCCGTTCACATCGACCAGCGCGCCGCCCGAATTGCCGGGGTTGATGGCGGCGTCGGTCTGGATGAAGTTTTCAAACGTGTTGATGCCCAGCTGGTTGCGCCCCAGCGCGCTCACGATGCCGCTGGTGACGGTCTGGCCGACGCCGAACGGGTTGCCGATGGCCAGCACCGGGTCGCCGACCTGCAGCGTGTCGGAGTCGCCCAGCACAATGGCCGGAAGCTTGTCGAGATCGATTTTCAGAATGGCCAGGTCGGTGTCCGGGTCGGTGCCGATGACCCTGGCCTTGGCCTTGCGGGTGTCGTTGAGAATGACCTCGATCTGGTCAGCGCCTTCGACCACATGGTTGTTGGTGAGGATGTAGCCGGTGGTGCTGATGATGACGCCGCTGCCCAGCCCGCCCTGTGGTTCGCCCTTGCCCTGGTCACCAAAGAAAAACTTGAACCACGGGTCATCGCCATACGGGTTGGTGGCGGCGGCCTTGCTGGTGTTGATGCTGACCACGGCCGGCGATGCAATTTTGGCGGCTGCGCTGAAGCTGCCGCCCGGCGCGGTGCTGCGTGCCACGCTGGAAGCCGGCGCCTCGATCACCGATACGCCGCCTATCGATGCGCTGCCGCGGCCAAGCCACTGCGGCTGAAGCGTGGCGACGACAAACCACGCCGCCACCAAAACAGTGACAGCTTGCGAAAACAATAGCCAGGTGCGCTTCATGATGGGTGCTTGGGGTTCATGGTGAAAATGACGGGCCTTGGAGTTCGGCAGGCGCTGCCCGATGTTGTTGGTGGCCGGGCCGGCTGCCGGCCCTTCCGGCTCAGATTGTCACTCAAGCGCGCAGGTTCGTGTACCCACTTTTTGACCTGAGACAATCAGCCCATGAGCACCACCCGGCAGGCCCTGCTGCAGGCCTTCGATACCTTGCTGCAGCCGACGCGATTTCAAGACTATGGCCCGAACGGGCTGCAGGTCGAAGGCCGCGTGCAGATCCGCAAGATTGTTTCGGGCGTCACCGCCAGCCGCGCGCTGATCGAGGCGGCCATCGCCGCCCAGGCCGATGCGATCTTTGTGCACCATGGGCTGTTCTGGCGCGGCCAGAGCGGCTGCGTTACCGGCTGGATGAAGCAGCGCCTGGCCCTGCTTTTGCGTCACGATATCAACCTCTATGCCTACCACCTGCCGCTCGATGCGCATCCCGAGCTGGGCAACAACGCGCAACTCGGCCTGCAGCTCGGCCTGCAGGCCAGCGGCCGCTTCGGCGAACAGGACCTGGGCTTTGTCGGCGAACGGACCGATGGCGGCAGCTTTGCCAGTGCCCAGGCACTCGCGCAGCATCTGGAATATGTGCTCAATCGGCCTGTAGTCCACGTGGAACGTGCGCTAGCAGCTATAAAAAAGATAGCGTGGTGTACCGGCGGCGCGCAAGGCTACTTCGAGGCGGCCATTGCGGCCGGTGCCGACGCCTTCATCACCGGCGAAATCTCCGAGCCCCAGGCGCACTACGCCCGCGAGATGGGCGTGGCCTTTCTGGCCTGCGGCCACCACGCCTCGGAGCGCTACGGCGCGCC
>NCGI01000353.1 GCA_002256925.1 Polaromonas sp. 28-63-22 | reverse complement strand
TGCGGTCATGGCCCAGACGCAGGCACCTTCGCCAGGCGCGCCGCCGCCCGCCCGTGCCGAGGCGACGCCCAAGACACCCGCGCGCGCAGAGCCGGCCATTCAGCGCATACACACCGAAGACGCAGGCTCGCGCATCGACGAATTGCGGGTCGGCGGCGAAACGAAACAGATCACCGTGCAGCCAAAAACCGGCGGCCCGGCCTACGAAGTGAAGCCGGCCGAAGGGGCGCGCGGCACGCCGCCAGCGTCCACCAGCGGCGACACCAACGGTTCGCGCGTCTGGAACTTCTTCAAGTTCTGATTTTCCCCTTTCTGGATCTCCTTTTCACGCATGGCCGTCTTTACCGAAGTCTCGTTTGACGAGGCTGCAGCGTTCCTGAGCGCCCTGAATCTGGGGCAGCTCCAAACCATCAAGGGCGCCTCTGGCGGCATTGAGAACACCAACTACTTTGTTGACACGGACCAGGGCCAGTACGTGCTGACGCTGTTCGAGCGGCTGACCTTCGAGCAACTGCCTTTCTACCTGCACCTGATGAAGCATCTGGCGGCGCGCGGCATTCCGGTGCCTGACCCGGCGCCCGGCGCGTCGGGCGACATCCTGCATCGCCTGAAGGGCAGGCCCGCCGCCGTGGTCAACAAACTGCGCGGCTACAGCGAGCTGCAACCCAACGCAGCCCACTGCGCCGCCGTCGGCGACATGCTGGCGCGCATGCATCTGGCGGGGCTGGACTACCCGCGCGCGCAGGCCAATCTGCGCGGCCTCGACTGGTGGAACCAGACCGTGCCGAGCGTCCTGCCGCACATCACGGTGCAACAACGCAGCCTGCTGCTTGCCGAGCTGGCCTACCAGAACCATGTGGCTCAATCATCGGCCTACCAGGGCCTGCCGCAAGGCGCGGTGCATGCCGACCTGTTTCGCGACAACGTGATGTTCGAGGACGGCCGGCTGACAGGTTTCTTTGATTTTTATTTCGCCGGCTGCGACACCTTTTTGTTCGACATCGGCGTCTGCCTCAACGACTGGTGCGTGGACCTGACCAGCGGCGCCAGCCAGGACGAGCGCGCCGACGCCTTCATGGCGGCCTACCAGCGCGTGCGCCAGCTCACGCCGCAGGAGCGCGCCCTGCTGCCGGCGCTGCAGCGCGCTGCCGCCATACGCACTTTGAGCGCGTTCTGCGCGAGCGTCTGGTGCGGCCCTACGCGCTTCGCCACCCGCCAGCCCCGCACGGTGGCGAGGCCATCACCAGTCCGCAGCCAGCCGCCCACCCGCTTTAAGGCAAACTCTCTGCATCACGCATAGGGTTTTGCCAGCACCATCTGCTTCCAGCACCGTTCCCGTACGCCGCCACCACCACCGCTTCGGGCCTGGCCCGTTCCACCAACCCCATGAAACTCAATATCGTTCCCGCCCGCACCGGCCTGACCTGGGTCAAGCTGGGCATCAAGACCTTCTTCGGTCAGCCGCTGGCCATGTCGGGGCTGTTTTTCATGTTCATGGCGGTGCTGTCGCTGGCCACCCTGGTGCCTTTTGTCGGCGCGGCGCTGGCACTGGCGCTGCTGCCGGCCGCCACGCTGGGCCTGATGGCCGCCACTGAAGAAGCCAGCAAGGGCAAATTTCCCATGCCGTCCATTCTCATCAGCGCCTTTCGGGCCGGGCAGCAACGCAAGCAGGCCATGATGGTGCTGGGCGGCCTGTATGCGGCCGGGTTTCTGGTCATGATGGGTATCTCGGCGCTGATCGACGGCGGACAGTTTGCCAAGCTCTATCTGATGGGCGGCAAAATCACCGAAGACATGGTGATGCGCGGCGATTTCCAGGTCGCCATGTGGGTCACGCTGGCCCTGTACCTGCCGTTGTCGCTGCTGTTCTGGCATGCGCCGGCGCTGGTGCACTGGCACGGCATTTCCCCCGTCAAAAGCCTGTTCTTCAGTTTCATGGCCTGCTATAAAAACATGGGCGCACTGACGGTGTTTGGCCTGGCATGGATGGGCGTGTTCGTGGTGGCGGCGATTGTGGTGTCGATCATCGCCGCCGTGCTGGGCAATCCGGCCGTGGCGGCCCTGGCCATGTTTCCGGTCGCGCTCGTGATCGTGGCGATGTTTTTCACATCCGTCTATTTCACGTTTCGCGACAGTTTCGTCGTCGATGCGGCAGACGATGCCGAGGCGCCCGGCGAAGCAGACCCCCTGTCCCCAAAGCTCCTTCTGCCGGTTTTTGGGTATTAAAAATGGCTGAAGCCCAGTATTTACCTGCGCCGGCAGCTATCACATTGATAGCGACTGCCGGCCGCAATGGAAGGCTTCCGGCAACCCTGGCGTCGCCACGCGATACTGTCAACCTATGGCTTCAACCATCCCGCCCCGACTGACCGATACCCCCCAACCGAGCCGCCGCACAGCGCTGAAATGGCTCGGCAGCGCGCCGATGCTGCCGCTGGGCGCAATGACCGCCGCCTCATGGCTGGCCGGCTGCGCAAGCCCGGGCAGCGGCGCGGCGGCGGGCGACTTCCTGGCGGCGAACTTCACCGGCATGGCGGCGCCGTCCCTGGCCGACGCGGCCCGGATGGCCACCACCACTGTCGGCTCCAGCCTGCAGGTCTTGATGAAGGACAGCCCGGCGAGAAGCTACGCGCTGGCCTACCAGCCTTTTTTCATCACCGGCGACCTGCTGCCGGACGGCCAGGGCGGGCAGATCCTCGGCGGCGGCTACGTGGACATCCACAACCAGCCCATCATCGACCGCTCGGTGCCTGACAAGGCGCGGCAGCTTTTCTCCGACGCGCCGGATGGCACGTCGCTGCTGGCCCTGGCCAACCCCCGCGTTCAGGGCGTCAAGGGCCACGCCGTTTTTTCGGTGGTGCAGTTTGAATACATCTCGCGCGACCAGTCGGGCGGCGCGGCCTACACCAACCTGCCCTCGCCGATTGCCGTGCTGACCTTGGACCAGGACCCGGCCACCGGCAAGCTCGGCCTGGTGAAGTACCACAACGTCGATACCTCCGGCGTGCATGGCCTGTGGATAACCTGCGGCGCCAGCCTGTCGCCCTGGAACACACACCTGTCGAGCGAGGAATACGAGCCGGACGCGCCGTTTGCCGCCACCAGTGCAAGCTTCCGGCGCTTCAGCCAGCATCTGTTCGGCGACGAGACCCAGGCCAACCCCTACCACTACGGCCATCTGCCGGAAGTCACGGTGAATCCCGACGGCACCGGTTCGATCAAAAAACACTACAACCTTGGCCGTATCTCGCACGAGCTGGTGCAGGTGATGCCTGACCGGCGCACCGTGTTGATGGGCGATGACGCCACCAACAGCGGGCTGTTCGTGTTCGTGGCCGACCGCGAGCAGGATCTGTCGTCCGGCACGCTGTATGTCGCCAGACTCGGCAGCGGCTTTTCGATTGATCCAGCCGCCAGGCCGGTGCCTGTGTCGTGGATCCGGCTGGGTCACGCCAGCAGCGCCGAGATCGAGCAGATGGCCAACACGCTGGCGCCCGCCGACATCATGACGGTGTTGAAAGCCGACCCGCTGGATGCCAGCTTCACCAAGGTTTTCTACCAGGGCAACGCGAACTGGATCAAGCTCAAACCCGGCATGGAAAAAGCCGCCGCCTTCCTGGAAACGCACCGCTACGCCTACCTGGTGGGCGGCAGCATGGGCTTTTCCAAAATGGAAGGCACCACGGTGAACGCCAGAGACAAAGTGGCTTATTCGGCGCTGCAGAACATGCAGGATTCGATGGTCACGAGCGGCAAGGGCTGGAACGCGCAAAGCGGCATTGCGCTCGACCAGCCCCTGATTGCCGGGGGCGTGATGGCCCACACGCTGGCCGGCGGCCAGAACGACGACGGCGGCAGCCCGATTCGGAGCGACTGGATGCCGGTGCAGATGCGCGCCCTGCTGGTGGGCGAAGACACGGCCGCCGACGCGCTGGGCAACCGCGCCAACCCGGACATGATCGCCAACCCCGACAACCTGAAGTTTTCGGAAAAAATGCGCACGCTGTTCATCGGCGAAGACAGCAGCCTGCACGTCAACAACTTCCTCTGGGCCTACAAC
>NCGI01000058.1 GCA_002256925.1 Polaromonas sp. 28-63-22 | reverse complement strand
ATCGTGGCGCCGGAAGGCAACTACGACTACCAGAACAAGTACTTCACCAACACCACGAAGTACCTGGTGCCCTGCGAATTGCCCGCCGGCGAAGAAGCAGCCATCCAGCAAATGGTGCTGCAGGTCTTCACCACGCTGCATTGCCGGGGCTGGGCGCGCGCCGACGTGATGATCGACAAGGCGACGCGCAAGCCTTACTTCCTTGAAATCAACACTTCGCCGGGCATGACAAGTCATTCGCTGGTTCCCATGTCTGCGCGTGCGGCCGGGGTGTCCTATGAAGATCTTTGTCTCGCCGTCTTGCGTACGGCGTCGCTGGATCATCCGGTCCCGACGGGAGGCGCCGCTTGAACAGTGCCCTGCGCTTGCCCGCTGCCGCGCCACTGGACGTCAGGGTCATGAACGCGCTCGCGCTGCTCTTTGGGCTCGTGTTCGCGGCCATGGCGATGGCGCTGGGCGTCGCCTGGGTGATGCGCCAGTCGCTGTTCAATTTGAGCGCCATTGAAGTGCAGGGCGACGTGAAGCACAACAGCCCAGCCACCCTGCGCGCCAACGTCGCTCCCCGCATCGCCGGTAATTTTTTCACGATGGATCTGGCCCGCACGCGCGCCGCCTTTGAAGCGGTGCCCTGGGTTCGCAAGGCGGTGGTGCAGCGCGAGTTTCCCGACCGGCTGAAGGTGACGCTGCAGGAACACCAGCCCGTCGCCTTCTGGGGGCCCGAAAGTGACGCCCGGCTGGTGAACAGTTTTGGCGAGGTCTTTGAGGTCAACCAGGGCGATGTCGAGGCCGAAGACCTGCCGCTTCTCGACGGCCCGCCGGGGCAGGCTGCGCTGGTGCTGAAGGGGTTTGAGCTGCTGGCGCCCATGTTCGAGCCCCTGGACGCCGTGCTGGAGCGGCTGGAGCTGACCCGCCAGGGGAACTGGCGCGGCCGGCTCGACAGCGGCGCCGTGATCGACATGGGCCATGGCTCGCTTGACGAGCTCAAGGCGCGCACGCAGCGCTTTATTGCCACGTTGACACAGGTTTCATCAAGGTACGGGCGCGATCTGGAATCGGCCGACCTGCGCTACAGCAACGGCTATGCGATCAAGCTCCGGGGCGTGACCACCAACCGACCCGGCGACCAGGAAGACAAGAAAGTGAAGAGGTAAGAAGATGGCCAAGGAATACAAAGAACTGGTGGTGGGGCTGGATATCGGCACCAGCAAAGTCATGGCTGTGGTGGCGGAAGTCATGCCCAACGGCGAACTCAAGCTCGCCGGACTGGGCATCGCCGCCAGCAACGGCCTCAAGCGGGGTGTGGTGGTGAACATCGACGCCACCGTGCAAAGCATCCAGCAGGCCCTGAAAGAGGCTGAGCTGATGGCAGACTGCAAGATCGCACGGGTCTATACCGGCATCACCGGCAGCCACATTCGCGGCATCAATTCCAGCGGCATGGTCGCCGTGAAGGACAAGGAAGTCACGCAGGCTGACGTGGCCCGCGTGATCGAGACCGCCAAGGCGATCAACATCTCGACCGATCAGCGCCTGCTGCTGGTCGAGCCGCAGGAATTCGTGATCGACGGCCAGGACGTGCGCGAACCCATCGGCATGAGCGGCATTCGCCTTGAAGCGAAAGTGCACATCGTGACCGGCGCGCAGAGCGCAGCCGAGAACATCATCAAGTGCGTGCGGCGCTGCGGGCTGGAGGTTGACCAGCTGATGCTCAATCCGCTGGCTTCAAGCCTGGCGGTGCTGACGCAGGACGAGCAGGAGCTTGGCGTGGCGCTGGTCGATATCGGCGCCGGAACCACCGACGTGGCGATTTTTACCGGCGGGGCCATTCGCCATACCGCCGTGATTCCGATTGCCGGCGACCTGATCACCAGCGATATCGCGATGGCGCTTCGCACCCCCACCAAGGATGCGGAAGACATCAAGGTCGAAAGCGGCTACGCCAAGCAGCTGCTGGCCGACCCCGACACCCAGGTCGAAGTCCCCGGGCTGGGTGATCGCGGGCCGCGCATGCTAAGCAAGCAGGCGCTGGCCGGTGTGATCGAGCCGCGCGTCGAGGAAATTTTCTCGCTGGTGCAGCAGGTGATCCGCGAGTCGGGCTACGAGGAAGTGCTGTCGTCAGGCATCGTGATTACCGGCGGCAGCGCGGTCATGCCCGGCATGATCGAGCTTGGTGAAGACATCTTCCTGAAGCCGGTCCGGCGCGGCATACCGCGATACTCCAGCGCGCTGTCCGACATGGTGGCGCAGGCGCGCGCCGCCACAGTCATGGGCCTGCTCGAGGAAGCCCGCCTGGCCCGCATGCGCGGCTACAAGGTGGCGCAAAAGGCAGGCAGCGTGCACAACGCTTTTGGTCGTGTCAAAGACTGGTTTGTGGGGAATTTCTGATGAACAAGCTCGATATTTTTCTTGGGCGTCCGTCACGTTGTACCCATTCAGGTGGGGCCGATCCACCTTCATGACGACATCTTCATGACGTATTTTTCGCATCAGAACATTCCTGATTTTGGCAACTGCAACTTATTGACTGGAGGCTCCCAATGAGCATCGAAATGATTGAAATCGAAGAATTCAACCAGGGCACACAAATCAAGGTGATTGGTGTCGGTGGTGGTGGTGGCAACGCGGTCGGGCACATGATCGATTGCGGCGTGCAGGGCGTCGAGTTCATCTGCGCCAACACCGACGCGCAGGCGCTGAGCCGCGGTAGCGCGCACAAAACCATTCAGCTGGGCAACAGCGGCCTTGGTGCGGGCAGCAAGCCCGACAAGGGCCGTGATGCGGCTGAACTGGCCGTGGACGACATTCGCAGCGCCATCGCGGGCGCGCACATGCTCTTCATCACGGCGGGCATGGGCGGCGGCACGGGAACGGGCGCTGCCCCGGTGATTGCACGCGTAGCCAAGGAGATGGGCATTCTGACCGTCGGCGTGGTGACCAAGCCCTTCGACTTCGAAGGCGGCCGGCGCATGACCAATGCGGACCTCGGTCTGGCGGAACTCGAAGCCAATGTGGACTCGCTGATCGTCGTGCTGAACGAAAAGCTGCTGGAAGTGCTCGGCGACGATGTCACCCAGGACGAGGCCTTTGCCCACGCCAACGACGTGCTGAAAAACGCCGTCGGCGGCATTGCCGAAATCATCAACGTGCCGGGCCACGTCAACGTGGACTTCGAGGACGTGCGCACCGTGATGGGCGAGCCCGGCAAGGCCATGATGGGAACCGCCAAGGCCAACGGCCCCGACCGCGCGCGTATTGCTGCCGAGCAGGCGGTGGCCTGTCCGCTGCTCGAGGGCATCGACCTGTCGGGCGCCAAGGGTGTGCTGGTGCTGATCACCGCCGCCAAGGGTTCGCTCAAGCTGAGCGAGTCCAAGCTGGCGATGAACACCATCCGGGCGTACGCCTCGCCGGACGCGCATGTGATCTACGGCACAGCCTATGACGACGAACTGGGCGATGACATCCGCGTGACCGTGGTGGCCACCGGCCTCAGCCGCCAGGGCGTACGCCGTCATGCACCACCGCTGCAGGTGCTGCGCACTGGCACCGACAACGTGCCCTTCAACCTGCCGACGCTCAATTCGGTGGCTGGCGCATCCTCTGCGCCGGGCTCGATGGGCCACGCGCAGCCGGATTACGGCGGCATGAGCGTGCCCAGCGTATGGCGCACCAACCGTACCCAGGCCGCGGCCAAGGTTGATGCGCTGGCGTCCGGGGGGATGGACGACTTCGAGATCCCCGCCTTCCTGCGCAAACAAGCCGATTGATGATTAATGGGTGTAAAGCTACTGCGCGGCCCAATCTTGCGCTTGCGGTGCGCGACGTACCCTGAGTACGTCTGTGCTCCTCAGCGCAACCTTGGCCCGCTCGCTACGCTTTCCATCCCATTAATCCCAGGTTGGTGGGGCCATCTTTTTCGAACTGGCCTCAGATGGGGTGGTCCAATTAAAATACGCCCATGCTCGCCCAACGCACCCTCAAATCCCTGACCAAAGCGGTCGGCGTGGGCCTGCACAGCGGTCAGCGGGTAGAGCTGACCTTGCGGCCGGCGGCGCCTGATACCGGCATCGTGTTCAGGCGGGTGGACCTGCCGCAGCCGGTCGATATCGCGATTTCTGCCGAGGCGGTCACCGACACGCGGCTGGCCTCGACGATTTCGAACGGCAGCGCCAAGGTGCATACAGTCGAGCATCTGATGTCGGCCTGCGCGGGTCTGGGCATCGACAACCTGTACGTCGATATCACGGCCGAAGAAGTCCCGATCCTCGATGGGTCGGCGTCGTCGTTCGTGTTTCTGCTGCAGTCGGCCGGCATCGCCCTGCAAGGGGCGCCGAAGCGTTTTGTCCGGGTGATCAAGCCGGTCGAAGTGCGCGAAGGCGAGGGCGCAAGCGTCAAGTGGGCGCGTCTGAGTCCTTACGAGGGTTTCAAGCTAAGCTTTGAAATCGACTTTGATCATCCGGCTGTTGACCTGACCGGCCAGCGGGTAGAGTTCGACCTGAGTCTGGGTTCCTACACCCGCGATATCGCCCGCGCGCGCACCTTCGGCTTCACGAAAGACGTGGAAATGATGCGGGCCAACGGGCTGGCCCTTGGCGGTGGGCTGGACAACGCCATCGTCATGGACGACTACAAGGTGCTCAACAGCGACGGGCTTCGTTACAACGACGAGTTCGTCAAGCACAAGATCCTCGACGCCATGGGCGACCTGTATTTGCTGGGCAAGCCCTTGCTGGCCGCCTACAGCGCTTTCCGCTCCGGCCACGCGATGAACAACCGGCTGATACGCGAACTGCTCGCGCACAAGGACGCCTACGAAATCGTCACGTTCGAAGACGAGAAACGCGCGCCGGCCGGCTTTGCGGCGCTGGCACCAGCCTGGTAGCGTCCGGCAGGGCGGCACTGTCAACCATGCTGGCCTTACGCTGGATCATTGTGCTGCCGCTTGTCGCGGCCGTCCTGGCATTCATCCTCTTCGCAGTCACCGGACAAACGCGGTTCAGGCGCATGGGTCTCAGGATCCTGATGTGGACACTGGCCGCCGCCTTCGTCTTTTTTGGTGTCCTGATTTTTGAAAATCTTCGCTGAGTAGCTGCAGTGCTAATAATGCCGGCCGGCTTTGTACGACGCGCCGCTGTTGGGCTTTAGCGCGGTGGCCGCCGCCAAAATGGCCGCCGAGCGACCCGCATGGGCGTGCGTGATGGCCAGGCCCAGTGCGTCGGCGGCGTCCTTGCCTGGCAGCGCCGGAAGCTTGAGCAGCCGCATCACCATCTGCTGCACTTCGGCCTTGCCGGCCTTGCCATAGCCCGCCACGGCTTTCTTCATTTGCAGCGCGGTGTATTCGGCCACGCTCAAGTCGGTGGACACCAGCGCCGTGACGCAGGCGCCGCGCGCCTGGCCCAGCAGCAGCGTCGCCTGCGGGTTCACGTTGACGAAAACAATCTCGACCGAAGCGGCGTCGGGCTGGTAGCGCTGGACGACCTCGCGCACGCCGTCGAACAAGACCTTCAGGCGCGCCGGCAGATCACCCCGGTCAAGATGCGTGGTCTTGATGGTGCCGCTGGCGACATAGCGCAGCTGCCCGCCGTCCACATCGACGACGCCAAAACCGGCAATCTGCAGGCCCGGATCGATTCCAAGAATGCGCATGATGCTATGAATTTAGTAGCTGCTTGCGCAGATATTACGTGGTCTAGAGGCCAAAATACCATCTAACCGAATGAAAGAAGATGGGCGCGGCAAAGCACAGCGCATCGACACGGTCGAGCAAGCCGCTGGCGCCCGTGATCGAGCGGCCCTCGCTGCCCCAGTTGGTGATGCCGCGGTCGCGCTTGAGGGCCTTCATGACGAGGTGACCCATCGAGCCGGCGACGCTGGCGATCAGGCCCATGGCCACAGCCTGCGCCGGCTTGAATGGCGTCAGCCCCGCCATCAGGCCACCGACCAGGCTACCGATGGCGACGGCAATCAGCCAGCTCGTCCAGTTGAAGCTTCGACTCACACGGGGCGCGCTGGGGGTGCGGCCGAGCTTGCGACTGACGAGGTGCTGCGCCACCATGCAGCTCTGCACCACAAACACCAGAAAGAACACGAGAAACGCATTTTTCCCCTGGTAGCCGGGGAACTTCAGCAGCAGCAAGGCAGGGACGTGGCTCATGCCATAGACACAGACCATGATGCCCCACTGGAGCTTGGCGGTGCGCTCGAGAAACCGGTAGGGATCATTGGCCAGTGCACTGACTACGGGGATCGCCAGAAACACATAGACCGGAATGAAAACCGTCACCAGGTTGAAGCGCTGCTCGATGACGAGGGCAAACTGCAGCGGCAGCACGACAAAAAAAGCCAGCACCAGGCTGCGGTGGTCGCCCTGGCGGGTCGGCGACAGGGTGATGAACTCGCGCAGGGCAAAAAAAGCGACCACGCCAAACAGCACCGTCGCAAACGTCTCGCCCGCTGTCCAGCCAATCCAGAACACGCCGATCATCACCCAACTGGTTTTCAGCAGGCCGGTGAATTCCTTGAGGTTTTGCGTGCGTACGTCGTCTTCCTGCCGGTCTTTCAGCGACAGTACCAGCGCCCCCACACTCACCAGGAAGAGCAGGCCGAACACAACCACAAACAGCAGGCCGACCTGCTGGTCGGGTGTCAGGCCGCGCAAAAAAGTGTTCATCAGGCTTCCCGCAGGTCAAGCACCGCCTGGCGCGCGCGCGTGAGGAAGGCGCTCCGGTCTTCATCCGGCGCCAGCGCCACCGGCGCGCCAAAGGTGACGGAGCAGAGGATCGGCACCGGCACGACTTCACCTTTGGGCATCACGCGCTGGACGTTGTTGATCCACGCCGGGACCAGCACAACCTGCGGAAACTTCAGCGCCAGGTTGTAAAGCCCGGACTTGAAACTCTGCGGTTCCTCCTGGTTGCCCCGCGTGCCTTCCGGGAACAAGATGATCGAGTCGCCGTTGGTCAGCGCGTCGATCAGCGGCTCCAGCGGGTCCTGCTCGCTGGTTTTGACGCGATCCACGTAGATGGCGTTAAAAACAGCCGTCGTGATCCATTTTTTGAAAGCGGTCTGGGTCCAGTAGTCCCTGGCGGCGATGGGCCGCGTGATGCTGCGCAGCTCTTCGGGCAGGGCCGCCCACATGAGAACCAGGTCGGCATGGCTTTGATGGTTGGCAAAGTAGATGCGCTGCTCGGCCTTGGGCGGGCAGCCCTGCCAGCGCGCCTGCGCGCCCGTCAGCAGCCGGATCAGGCCCAGCAGGAAAAGACCCATCAGTTTGGCGCGCATGTTCAGGGCAGTTCCACCGCGCCCATGCGGGCCGCGATGGTGCCGGCGCGGGCGGCTATGTAGCCGGAGGCGGGACGGGTTTCAAAGTACTTGGGTCGCGGCAGCATCACGGCCAGGCGGGCCGCTTCGTAGGTGCTCAGCTTCGCAGCTGGCTTGCGGTAATAGTGCTGCGCCGCAGCTTCGGCACCGAACACACCTTCGCCCCATTCGACGCTGTTGAGGTAGATTTCTAGAATGCGCTGCTTGCCCAGCAAGCGTTCGAGCAACAGCGTCAGCAGCAGTTCCTGGCCCTTGCGCAGCAGGGTGCGTTCGCCCGACAAAAACAGGTTTTTGGCGAGCTGCTGCGTGATGGTGGAGCCGCCGACAATTTTCGGTGGCTTGGCCGCCGGGGTGACGCCCGCCTTGCCCGAAGGCCTGGCCGCGTCCAGCCGGTGGTTGGACTGGGTGGCCCGTTGCTCGGCGCGGGCATTTTTCTCCCAGGCTTTTTCCAGCGCCTCCACATCGACACCTTCGTGGTCAATGAAGCTCGCGTCTTCCGACGCAATGACGGCACGCTTGAGGGTATCGGGCAGGCTGGCCCAGGGCACCCACTGCTGGCGCCATTTCAGCGCGCCGGTGTTGCGCGCGATGAGCCACGCCTCGGAGCGCTGAAAGGCTGTGGATTCAGGGTCGAGCACAGTCATGAGCGCGATGCGCCCGACGAAGTAAAGCTGCAGGGCCAGTCCCGCCAGAAGCACCAGCACCAGCAGCCGCCAGGCTGCCTTCATGGCGCCACCGCAGGCGCGGGCGCGGGCGCGGTGCGGCTGGTGAGCCAGCCGGACTGCATTTCAGCCAGTACTTGCGCTGACGGCGGACGTACCTTGCGCCACCACGTGAACGCCTCGGCAGCCTGCTCCACCAGCATGCCCAGGCCGTCCCGGGGCGTGGCGCCATGGTCTGCCGCCCAGCGCATGAAATTCGCCGCCGCCGGGCCATACATCATGTCGTAGGCCAGCGCGCCGGGCTTCAGAACGCTCGCGGCCACCGGTATGCCCGCGCCGGCCAGGCTGCTGGCGCTGGCGTTGATAATCACATCGAAATTGCCTTCCAGCCCAATCAGGCCGTGCGCGAGCAGCTCTGTTTTTTGTAGCAGGTGGTGCAGCGAGGGGTGGGCGGCGTGACGCGCGGCCAGTGCCTCGGCCTTTGCCGGCGAACGATTGGCCAGCACGAGCCGGCGTGGCCCGGCTGCCAGCAAGGGGGCCAACGCGCCCGCGCCCGCGCCCCCGGCGCCAATCAACAGCACATCGCGCCCGGCCAGCGACACGCCGGCATTGTTCTGAATATCGTTGACCAGCCCCACGCCGTCGGTGTTGTCGGCGTCGATGCGGCCAGCGCTGAACATCAGGGTGTTGACGGCCTGCGCCAATTGCGCCCGGTCGCTCAGGTGGTCGGCCGCCGCGAAAGCCTCGAGCTTGAAAGGCACGGTGACGTTGCAGCCGCGCGCGCCGCCTTGCACCAGTTGCGCCAGCGCGGCGGCAAAACCGTCCAGCGGCGCCAGCAGCGTGTCGTAATGCAGCGCTTGCCCGGTCAGCTCGGCAAAGCGCGCATGGATCATCGGCGACCGGCTGTGCGCCACCGGATGCCCCATGACGCAATACCTATCCATGGCAGGTCGGGCGGGCAAGGGGTGGGTGTGAAAAAGGAGGCCTGGTGTGCATGAAGGCAATCTAGCGGTTCGTCAGCTTCGTTTCAAGCGTGTCATCCCGCGTGAACTTGAAGCGCGAAACCACCACGATCTGGTCGGCCTTGCGGCGCATGGCTTCGCTGAATCGTCCGAACGGGCCGGTGCCGCGAACAATCGTCTGGGCCCGCCGGTCAAGCGTCAGGTTGCCGGACGTTTCAACCACTTCGGTTTCAAGCACCCGGCCGTCGTAGTTGACGGTGACGATCATGGTCAGTTCGCCGTAGAGTTTTTTGCCAGCCTGCTCGGGGAAATTGACGGTGCCCTTGTCTTCGATCTTGCGGCGCAACTCGTCGTAATAGATAGCGTAGATTTCCTCGCGCGTGGCCGGGCTCACGTAGCGTTTTTTGGGCCGTGCGTTTTCTTCGTTGATGCGCTTTTCAATTTCGGCCAGGATCTTGATGAGCTGCTTGCGTTTGGCCTCGCGTTCGGCCTGCGCCGGACTGTTGGCCGGCACCGACAGGTCGGGCGGTGGCAGCGAGGCGAGCTGTTTTTTCAGGACGGCGAGCAGCTGCATCTGCTGCTCCTGCATCGCCTCGACCTTGCGCTGCGCGTCTTCGGTCGCATCGCCAAGCTCCATCAGCGCCGACGGCGGCAGGGGCGAGGTGGCGCGGCCTTTTTCGACCTCGCCGCCACCGGCCAGCGAAGCCTGCGCAATGGCCTTGGCGAAGTCGGGTTTTTCTTTCGACTTGGCGTTGACCAGGATCACTTCGAGCGGCGTGTCCTGAAAAACGCGGTTGAAACGCTCGGGATCGACAAAGCGCACGGTCAGCAGCACCGCGTGGATGGCGACCGAGACGCCGAGCGCTAATTGCAGGGTGCTGAATGACTTCACAGGGCGCGATTATCCGTGTTTGTAGCGGTTTGGCCTGCGAAATCGTCAGGCGGAGAGCCCGGCTGTGGCGCCCGCGCCATCGGCTTGCGGCTCGCTGAGATCCACGGCGATCGAAATCGGGCCGGCTGGCGCATCGCTGTCGCCGTCGTCGCCTTCTTCGTCTTCGGCCGCCAGCGCGGCCGCGTCGGGCACCGCATCCAGCCGTTCGATGACGGTGCCCGAGATGTCGAGCGTGATTTCGTCGATCTCGCCGAGCCTGACCCGCACCTTCGCACCACGCGGCAGGCCTTGCGCACCCATCGCGGGCAGCACCAGCGGAAGCTCGTCGGCACGCACCAGGTTGTCCTTGAAGGCCGATGCCGTCACCTCCGCAATGCCGTTTTGCTGCAGGTACTTCAGCGTCCAGTAGCGTTCAATGCCCGACTGGAAACCGTTGTAGGCGCTGTAAGCCGCGTCAAACGAAGAAATGACGGAAAAAAGGTCGGCGTCTTTCGGTTTGAAAGGTGCCGCCAGTGCCGCCGTGCGACCATGCCGCACGCAGGCAATGATTTGCCACTGGTTGACGAGGTCGGTGTAGCGGCGCAGCGGCGAGGTGCTCCAGGCGTAGCTTTTCACGCCAAGGCCGGCATGCGGCAAAGCCTTGGTGCCCATGCGGACCTTGACGCCGGGCGCCAGGCTGGCCTGGCTGCGGTAGATGCCGGGCACGCCATGCTCGGCCAGCCACTGGCCCCAGGTGCTGTTGGCCAGGATCATGGCTTCAGCGACGATGAGATCGAGCGGCGCGCCGCGCTGGCGCGTGCTGATGCTGACCGCCTCGTCGCCCTGCGGTTCCTGCCCGGACGGGTTGGCGAGCTTGAAGTTGTAGTCGGGCCGGTTGAAGTTTTCGGGCTTGCCCCGCACCACCTCGCGCTGTGCCTTCAGGTGCCTGGCCAGCCGGTGCAGAAACGACAGTTCCAGGCCCCACGGCACATCGACCGGCAGCGCCAGCGCGGCGGCCTCGAAAAAGGCTTCGGTGAAGGTGCTGTCGAGCACGTCGTGGCGCAGGTTGCTGACAATCGGGACCTGCTCCAGCCGCGTCACGCTGCCCGTCATCGCCAGCGTCGCTTCGTCGAGCGTGATGTAAAGCGACAGCGCCGGGCAGTTGCGGCCTTCCTGCAGCGTGTAGCTCTGCACGATATCGTCGGGCAGCATCGTTAGCTTGTAGCCCGGCATGTACACCGTCGAAAGGCGTGCGCGGCCCACCGCGTCAATCGGACTGCCCGGCAGCACTGCCAGGCCGGGCGCGGCAATATGAATGCCGAGCGTCACCGTGCCGCTACCGAGCCCTTGCACCGACAGCGCATCGTCAATTTCCGTGGTGCTGGAATCGTCGATGGAAAACGCACGCACATCGGCCAGCGGCAGCTCGTCCTTGACCTGCGGCGCCTGCAGGGCCGGAAAAGCCGTGCCCTTGGGGAAATTTTCGAACAGGAAGCGCTTCCAGTGAAACTGGTAGGGCGAGGCGATGGCGCCCGACCTTTGCAGCAGGTCGAGCGGCGCGGTTTGCGTGGCGCGGGAAGCATCGACCACGGCCTTGTATTCGGGGCTGTTTTTGTCAGGCCGGAACAAAATTTTGTAGAGCTGCTCGCGAATCGGCGCCGGGCAGTCGCCCCGGCCCAGTGCTTCGGCCCAGGCGGCAACCTGCGCTGCCACCTGTTTTTTCTTTTCGATGGCAGCCAGCGCCTGCTGCAAAATTTCTGCCGGTGCTTTTTTGAAGCGACCCTTGCCGGCGCGCCGGAAATAGTGCGGTGACTCAAACAAACGAAACAGCGTGGCGGCCTGCTGCTCGACCGACGCGGCTTTGGTCGCGTCCGAGCTGAAATAGTCGCGGGCCATGTCGGCAAAGCCAAACTCGTCCTCACCGGCGAATTCCCAGGCCAGATCCAGCTCAATTTCGGCGCTGAGCTTCTGGCCGGCGGCTATCAGGTCAGCGGGCGCAGGCTTTTCAAACTTCAGCAGCGCATTGACCGCCTTGACCTTGACGCGCTTGCCCGAGTCGAGCTCGACCTGCAGCGACGCATCGGTCTCTGACATGACGCGGCCGGCCAGAAACTTGCCGGCTTCTTCAAACAATACAAACAAAACGGAATCCTTGTGGGTTTTTGCAGCCTGGGGGTGCTTGCCTGTTGATCCGGCGCGATGACGCTTCTACCGTTCGCCCTGAGGTATCGAAGGGCCTCCGTCAATGCGACCCGCCCTTTGACACCTCGGGCCGGATCAATAGTGTAAACAGGCGTCCCTTGGCCGCGCCATCAGGCAAGCCGCAGGAAATCCAGGATCAGCGGCACATGCGCGTCGAAGTCGCTCAACGCATGGTCGCCGCCTTCGAGCAGTTCGATGTGCGCGCCGGCATAGCGCGCCGCCATTTCGCGCCAGTCCAGCACCTCGTCGCCCTTGGCGATCACGGCGAGGTAATTGCCGGGCGTGCGCAGCGGGCCGGCGTGCAGGTCGCGCAGTTCATCGACAAAAGCGGGTTCGAAGAAGAAATGCTCGTTCGGGTTTTGCCAGCTGGTTTGCTCGCCGATGTGGCGACTCAGGTCGCGTGCGGGATCGACGGCAGGGTTGAGCAGCACCGCCCGGCAGCCCAGGCGCTCGGCCACGGCGGTGGCATAAAAGCCGCCCAGCGACGAGCCCACCAC
>NCGI01000057.1 GCA_002256925.1 Polaromonas sp. 28-63-22 | reverse complement strand
CAGGCCGGACGGAACGGGTGAAACCACCCCATCCACGGAAACACGGGAACAGCCTCTCCCCACTTGATCTCGGTCAAAAAGACTGTCACGCCTTTGTCATAAACTTCATGGAGACTTGGCGCGCGGCACTGCTGCTGGTTTCACCTGCGTTGGGGCTCGCGCGCCTGTTCGATAACGACACGATAAAAATACAAGATCTTGATGCCCCTCTTGCATCCTTCTGCCGCTTCGGCATCTGCTGCGATGGTCCCGGATACCCCGACGCTTGAGTTTCTGGATCGGGACCACAGCATCCTCGCTTTCAACGAGCGGGTTCTGGACTGGGCGAAACGACCCGAGGTGCCGTTGCTGGAGCGCCTGCGATTCCTGTGTATCGTTTCTTCCAATCTTGACGAATTTTTTGAAGTCAGGGCAGCACCGCATCTGATCGCCGCGCAATCCGGCGAGCAAAAAGGCCCCTACACGGCCCAGTCGTTTGCCGCTCTTTCGGCAGAAGCGCACGACACGGTGGCAAGCCAGTACGCGCTCTACAACGACGAACTGCTGCCGGAATTCGGTCGCCATGGCATTCGGGTGCTCTCGCATGGCGAGCGCAATGCGGAGCAGCGGCGCTGGGTGAAAAACTATTTCGAGACCCAGGTGCGGCCACTGCTCGTTCCGGTCGGGCTCGATCCTTCGCACCCGTTCCCGCAGGTGGCCAACAAGTCACTCAATTTCATCGTCCGGCTGGGCGGCCTGGACGCTTTTGGACGGGCCAACGAGATCGCCATCGTGAAGGTGCCGCGGGTCTTGCCGCGTTTCATGGCGATGCCGGCGCGCATCAAGGGCAAGAGCCTGCTATTTGTCTCGCTGTCCAGCGTGATCCGGGCGCATCTGCATGAGCTGTTCCCGGGCCGGGATGTGGGTCAGTTTTCTCAATTTCGGGTGACGCGCCATTCGGACCTGGCGGTCGATGAAGACGATGTCAAAAATTTGCGCACGGCCTTGCGGCAGGGGCTTGAGCAGCGCCACTATGGGCAGGCGGTGCGCCTTGAGGTGTCGGCGGGCTGCTCTGAATACCTGGCCAGCTTTTTACTGACGCAGTTCAATCTGCCCGAGTTGTCGCTTTACCGTGTTCATGGGCCGGTGAACCTTGTTCGGCTGACGCAACTGGTGGACCTGATTGACAAACCCGAGCTGCTGTTTCCGCGCTACACCGCCTGCTACCCGCTCCAGCTGCAGCCGGGCGAGTCCTTTTTTGAGCGCCTCAAGCGCGGCGATGTATCGATTCATCAGCCCTTTGAAAGCTTTGACGGTGTGCTGGACTTTCTGCGTGAGGCCGTCAACGACCCCGATGTGTTGGCCATCAAGCAGACGATTTACCGCACAGGCACTGATTCGGAACTGATGCGCCTGCTGCGTGAAGGCGTGCGGCGCGGCAAGGAAGTGACCGTGGTGGTGGAGCTGAAGGCCCGTTTCGACGAGGAGGCCAACATCAACTGGGCGGAAATGCTTGAATCCATCGGAGCACAAGTGGTGTATGGCGTGGTCGGCCTGAAGACGCACGCCAAGATGCTGCTGGTGACGCGGCGCGAGGGCAAGCACCTGCGCCGCTATGGTCACCTGTCCACCGGCAATTACAACCCGCGCACCGCCAGGCTTTACACCGACATCAGCTATCTCACGGCCAAACCGTCACTGACGGCCGAGATGGACCACGTGTTTGTTCATCTGGCCAGCCAGAGCCGGTTGCCAAAGCTTAACCAGCTCTGGCTCGCGCCATTTCATCTGCAGCGAAAACTGGTCGAGAAAATCGATGCGCTGGGCGATGCGGCATTGGCAGGCAAGGACACCCGAATCGTGGCCAAGATGAACGCCTTGACCGACGAAGCGCTGATGCTCGCGCTGGTCCGGGCGGGCCAGCGGGGCGTCCGGATCGACCTGATCGTGCGTGGTGCGTGCATGCTGCCGGCGCAGGTGCCCGGGGTGACCGACAACATCCGGGTACGTTCCGTGATCGGGCGCTTTCTGGAGCACTCGCGCGTGTTTTATTTTCGCTGCGACGAGGAAGAAACCTTGCTGCTGTCGAGCGCCGACTGGATGAACCGGAACATGCTGCGTCGGGTCGAACTGGCATGGCCGGTGACCGACCCGGTGATTCGCCAGCGCATCATTGACGAATGCCTGGTGGCCTACCTGCATGACCGGCGCGATGCCTGGGATCTTCAGCCCGACGGCACCTACCGGCGGGTTGCTGTGGAAGAAAAATCAACGGGCGCGGGTGCGCAGGCGGCCCTGATGGCACGTTACACAACCCAGAACCCCAGGGAAGCCTGAACCATGGACCTGATCTTGTGGCGCCACGCCGAGGCCGAGGACTTGCCGGAAGACGGTTCGCAAGTGGTCTCTGATCTGGACCGCTCGCTGACATCGCGCGGCGAAAAACAGGCGGCACGGATGGCCGCGTGGCTGGACCGCCAATTGCCCGAAGGTGCGCGTATCGTGGTGAGTCCGGCCCGCCGCTGCGAACAGACCGCGCTGGCGCTCGGCCGCAAGTACCGGGTGCGTGCTGAACTCGCGCCGGGTTCAAGCCCGGCGCAGTTGCTGGAACTGGTGCAGTGGCCGCTGAGCAAAGGGCCGGTTCTGGTGATCGGCCATCAACCCACACTCGGCCAGACCGTGGCGCAATTGCTCGGATTGAAGGAAAGCGAGTGCCCCGTCAAGAAAGGCGCGGTGTGGTGGCTTCGCAGCCGAGATCGCGACGGGCAGAATCAGACCGTGGTGGTAACCGTGCAGTCGCCCGAGGTACTTTGACCGGTAAACCACCCGCGTGCTTGATTTTGGCAGGTACCCGGCATGCGCATTCCCGCTAGTTCAGGGTAGGTCGGCCTGTCTTGAGGGCCGGCACCTCGTCCAGAGCCGTCAAAAAGGCCGCATTTGACAACGTCGCAAGCACCTTGATGCCGGCGCGTAGCAGTTCGCTCTTTTTGACAGGACGCGTCAGTTTTGCAGCACGCTGTTTCAGCGCCTCAATCACCGCGAACTCAGCTTTGGGAATGGTGAAACTGTCCCGCACCAGCTTGGGTTTCTTTGCCTTGACCGTAGTTTTGGCAGTTTTGGGTGCCGGGGAGGTTTTCGATACCGGGTGCTTGGTGATGGCCTTTTCCAAGGCTGCTTTCGAGGTGCCAGTCTTGCGCACTACTTTTTTACCTGCTGTCGGCTTTGCCCGACCAGTAACCGGGACGGTCTTGGCGCCGGTTGGTTTGACTTCAATTCTGGTTGTAGTTGCTACCGCTGTTTTTTTTGTGCTTGCCACGATGTCTCCTTTATTAAAGCGGTAAAAATAACCGTGCATATAGTTTATATCGTTTCAAAAACGAGTCAAACGGGCGAGTCTACGGGCTGGCAAGAATCAACACCCACGGGGTTTTTTGCCACGCCACGACTTCTTCCTGAAGCAGGTAGGCCGATTGGGGAAACCGCGCCGCCCATTCTTGTGGACAGTTCAGGACAAACAGGCGCCCGGGCTGCGCGCCGGTTTCCAGCTCGATACCCGCGAGGTCCGGTTCGCGGCGAGCATGGCACAAAATAACAGCCAGCCGAAGGCATAGCAGCTGGAGGACAAACACACGGTCCTCGAAGTCCACATCGAGCTTGCGCAACTTGCCACGGTGGCCCAGCACCAGCAGGCTTAGGCGGTGGAGTTCGGGGTTGGCGAAGCCGGGCGCGTCGATATTGTCAAGAATGTAGGCGCCGTGCTTGTGGTAGTCGCTGTGCGAAATCTGGCTGCCGATTTCATGCAGTTGTGCCGCCCAGTCGAGCTTGCGCTGGAAGCGTTCGGAATCGGCCGGAGGCAGTGCGGTACTTGCCATCACGAAAAGATGGCGCGACACCCGGCTGATCCGTTCGGCCTGTGCGGGATCGGCCTCGAATTTTCTGGCTACGCGTTGAACAGTCGTGGAGCGCAGGTCGGTCAGTTCCTCCTCGCGGTCCAGCAGGTCGTACAGCACACCGTGCCGCAGCGCCCCCTGGGCTGCCCGCATCTGTGTGACGCCCATGAGCTCGAATACCGCCCGCAGCACGCTGACGCCACCGCCAATCACCGCCCGCCGGTCGTCTTTCATGCCGTCGAGTTTCAGACGTTCGGCGGTTTGGGCCTTGAGCAGGCGGTCCAGCAGCCAGTCAAGGCCTTCGCGCGTGATCACCCCGTCAGGCCAGCCTGCCGCCGACAAAATGTCACTGACCGCGCCGATGGTGCCTGACGAGCCGTAAGCCACGTCCCACGCCGAGGATCGGTAAACCTCCACGGCCTCGTCGAGCACGGCTTTGGCCGCAATCTGGGCCGTGTCGAAAGCGCGCGCCGTGAACTGCCCCTCAGGAAAATACTTCATCGACCAGGCTACGCTGCCAACGCGGTAGGACTCCATGGTCCGGGGATTGAGGTCGGTCCCCAGAATGATTTCCGTCGATCGTCCGCCGATGTCCACGACCAGCCGTCTTTCGTCGGACTGCGGCAGCATGTGGGCTACGCCCTGATAAATCAGGCGGGCTTCTTCGCGGCCTGAAATGATGTCGATGGGAAAGCCCAGTATCTTGCAGGCGCGCGCAAGAAATTCCTCGCGGTTGCGTGCTTCGCGCAGCGTCTGGGTCGCAACGGCCCTGACTTGCGCTTTCTTGAAACCGGCCAGCCGTTCGCCGAAGCGAGCCAGGCACTCCCACCCACGCTGCATGGCATCCAGGGTCAGGTTGCGGTCACTGTCCAGCCCATTGCCCTGGCGTACGGTTTCCTTGAGGTACTCGGTGCGGTGTATCTGTCCGTGGTCAAGACGACCGATTTCGAGGCGAAAGCTGTTGGACCCGAGGTCCACAGCGGCGAGGCGGGTTCCGTTTTGCATGACTGACTTGTGGTTGACGAGGTCAGCATAGCATCCAGACCAGTCTTGCCCGTGACGACCGCCTAACCAATCAGCCGCCCATTGGCGGACATCATGCTTTGCGTTACAAAGTTGCTGCTTCGGCGCTGGGCGTTGAAGCTGATGCGGAAACCGCCCAGATCGAGGCTGGCGCGCCGCTGAAAGGCTGTCAGCGCGCTTTGGCGCGTCAGCGGGCCATCAACGTCATCGAGTACTTCGTAGGTGTACCGGGCGGCAATGTAGCCAGCCAGGCTCAGCGGTGTCGGCGGCTCGTCGAACAGGCGGGCCAGTGTTTCACGGTAGCTTCGCACCACCGGAAGGCTGGAGTTGACCAATGGCACCGGTTGCGTCGCAATCACGGGGGCGTTTCGGCTGGTGCCCATTTGCATCATGGTTTGCAGGTTGACGTCTGCCAGCGCCACCAGGTAACGCTGGCGCGCCTGTTTTTCCAGCCCCTGCGCGAAGTCTGCAAGTTCGGGTGTGCCACCGATAAAAAGCAGTACAGCCGGGGTGCTGGAGGTCAGCTTCTGGCCCATCAGGCGCAAGTCGCCTGCGCCCCTGAAGGACTGCATCGTAAGCTGCATGCCGGTGGCAATGCGTTCGACTTCTGCGTGGTAGGCGGTGTAGTCCTGGGGGGTGCCGTAGATCGTGCCGAGTTCCTTCAAGCCCATCACCGACAGGGTTTTCAGGGCATAGGCGATCTGTTCCTGGCGCGCTGCGAAGATCGGAAAAGTTCGGTCGTCGATGTCGAGGCTTGAGTTTTGCAGCCATGGTGCGGCGTGCGCGATGTTGAGATTTCCCTGCCGTGAAATCGCGACGATCTGGCTGGCAATCTGGTCCCCCACACTGCCCGATAGGGCAACGCACAGTGGGTTATCCCGAACCGTATCAAGTGCCCGCACCAGGCTGGGGGCAGTTCCGTCGGTCTCGACAGCCAGGTGCTGCACCTGCCGGCCCCGGATACCGCCGCGCGCATTGACGTCTTGCCATGCGGCACGCGATCCAATCAGGAAATCTTTCGATACATCCTGCTGGGCCTGGGAGAAATCGACAACCTGCGCGATCACGATGGCGCGCGACGCGTCGGCTGATTTTCCGGGTTGCGCCCAGGCGGGTGCAGCGGCGGCCGCAGTCAGGGAACTGACCTGCTGTAGAAGGTGGCGGCGCCTCAAATTTGTTTTTACGGAAGGCATGGTGTGGTTTGGGTGCGGCGCTGCGTTCGCGTGGCGCTTTGAGTTGGTGTTAAAGGAGGAGCGCTGTCGCAGGCTCGACGGGTGGCGTGGCGCATGGAAGTGCCTGAGCCTGGGGTGCCATCAGCCAAAAATGGAAAAAAAAGACGAAGAAAGGTGTGGGAAAGGTGCTGGAAGCTGGCATTGAGCTTAGGCACGCGCGATGACAGATTGATGACGGGCGCCCCGCGAGGGGGGGCAAGTTCAAGAGTTATCGCGACCCGTGGCATTGACAAGGTTGGTTGTCACGACTTTGTCACAAAACATTCCTACAGTCTCCCCTGTGTCCTACCAACCCAAGAGGTGTTTTCATGAAATTGAGTTTCAAAGCTTCAATGACCGCAGCAATGGGCGTTGCAGCCCTGTCTTTCGTTACCCTGTCTTCGGCTCAGGGAGTCACCGGTGCTGGCGCAAGCTTCCCGGCACCGCTTTATTCCAAGTGGGCTGCCGATTACAACAAGGCCACTGGCGTCAAAATCAACTACCAATCGGTCGGCTCAGGCGCTGGCATCAAGCAAATTGATGCCAAAACGGTCGATTTCGGTGCATCCGATATGCCATTGACGGACGAAGAGCTCTCAAAAAAGGGTTTGATGCAGTTCCCTACCGTCATCGGTGGCGTCATTCCGGTGGTGAATATCAAGGGCATTCAACCTGGCCAGCTGAAGCTGACGGGTCAGGTGTTGAGCGATATTTACCTCGGCAAGATCACCAAGTGGACCGACCCGGCCATCAAGGCCCTGAATCCTTCGCTGGCACTGCCCGACGCAGCCATCTCGCCGGTGCGACGCGCCGACGGCTCCGGCACCACGTTCATTTTCACCAACTACCTCAGCAAGCTCAGCCCCGAGTGGAAAACCAAAGTGGGCGAGGGCACCGCAGTGAACTGGCCAACCGGCGCCGGTGGCAAGGGTAACGAAGGCGTTGCGGCATTTGTCGGCCGTCTCCCCAACTCCATCGGCTATGTCGAGTATGCGTATGTCAAGCAGAACAAGATGACCTTCGCACAACTGAAAAACTCGGCTGGCAACTTTGTGATGCCTGATGATGTTGCTTTCAAGGCAGCCGCTGCGAATGCCCAGTGGACCAAGAGCTTCTATCAGATCCTGACCGACGAGCCAGGCAAGGATTCATGGCCCATTACCGGCGCAACCTTCATCCTCATGCACAAGTCGCAGGACAAGCCAGCCCAGGCGGCCGAATCCCTGAAGTTCTTTGAGTGGGCCTACAAAAATGGCGACAAGACTGCAGAAGAGCTTGACTACGTGCCGATGCCTGAGAACGTCAAAACCGTCATCGCCAAGGCATGGTCGGAAATCAAGGACACTTCGGGCAAATCGATTGCATTGAAGTAAGGCGCTTGCCAGCCCGCATCCTGCGGGCTGGCTGTTGATACTAAAAAGGGTTCGCCGTGTCCTCTACACTTCCCGCTAGCCGGGCGACAATTGATCGCCCTCCTTCAGCGAGCTTGAGAGACATGACGAACCCCCCACCGCCGTCCGCCGTACGCCGGAGTTCCCTGCCGGATCGAATTTTTGGATGGGCAGTAACCGGCGCCGCACTGATCACTCTCGGGCTGCTGATAGGCATTCTTGCCTCACTGGTTGTCGGCGCCTGGCCCGCCATCAGCAAGTATGGCCTTGGGTTTTTAACCAGCAGCGTCTGGGATCCGGTGAAAGACGAGTATGGTGGACTCGTCATGATTTATGGCACGCTGGCGACTTCGTTTATAGCGTTGCTGATTGCGGTGCCCGTCAGTTTCGGCATCGCCCTCTTTTTGACCGAGCTTTCGCCTGCGTGGCTGAAACGACCGCTCGGAACGGCGATTGAACTGCTGGCCGCAGTTCCTTCCATTGTTTACGGCATGTGGGGCCTGCTGGTTTTCGGCCCCATTTTGTCCACCTATGTTCAGCAGCCTCTGCAGGCTGCGTTTTCAGGCGTGCCCTACGTGGGGGCGCTCTTTTCCGGTCCGCCCGTCGGCATCGGCATTCTTTCTGCGGGCATCATTCTGGCGATCATGATCATTCCCTTCATTGCCTCCGTGATGCGGGATGTGTTCGAAGTAACTCCGGTGATGCTCAAGGAGTCGGCTTATGCGCTGGGTTCCACGACCTGGGAGGTCGTCTCGCGCATTGTGCTGCCTTTTACCCGTGCCGGTGTCGTAGGCGGCATCATGCTCGGACTTGGGCGCGCGCTGGGTGAAACCATGGCGGTTACGTTTGTCATCGGCAATTTCAATCAGCTCGATTCACTCAGTCTTTTTCAGGCGGCCAACAGCATCACGTCTGCGCTTGCCAACGAGTTCCCCGAGGCTGGCGAAGGACTGCACCAGGCGGCCCTGACCTACCTGGGTCTGGTGCTGTTTTTCATCACGTTTGTGGTGCTTTCCCTCTCGAAGGTGATGCTGGCCCAGCTGGCTAAAAACGAGGGACATCGAACATGAGCACCGGGACGCATGACGCCCGCCTCGCCAAGTTCTTGCGGCGCAAGCGAATGAATCAGATCGCGCTGCTGCTTTCCCTCGCAGCGATGTCGTTCGGATTGTTCTGGCTGTTCTGGATTCTCTGGGAAACCGTTCGCCTTGGCCTTGGCGGAATTTCGCTAGCAACGTTTTCACAAATGACGCCCGCCCCGAACGAGGCTGGAGGTCTTGCCAACGCCATTTACGGTTCCTTTTTGATGGTGTTGCTTGCGACGTGTGTCGGCACTCCCATCGGCATCATGGCCGGCATCTATCTTGCCGAATACAACCCCAAGGGCTGGCTGGCCTCTACGACCCGTTTTGTCAACGATATTTTGTTGTCGGCGCCTTCCATTGTCATCGGACTCTTCATTTACGCCATTATCGTGGCCCGCTTCAAATCGTATTCGGGATGGGCTGGTGTCCTTGCGCTCGCGTTGATCGTTATTCCCGTGGTGATTCGCACAACTGAAAACATGCTGCAACTTGTTCCTGCAGGTCTTCGGGAGGCGGCCTACGCCCTGGGAGCGCCCAAATGGAAGGTGATCACCAGCATCACGCTCCGGGCTGCGAGGGCGGGTGTGGTGACGGGCGTTCTGCTGGCCGTGGCGCGCATATCAGGCGAGACAGCACCTTTGCTGTTTACCGCGCTCAACAACCAGTTCTGGAATTCCGACATGAGTGACCCGATGGCCAGCCTGCCGGTCACGATTTTCAAGTTTGCGATGAGCCCGTATGAGAATTGGCAACAATTGGCCTGGGCTGGCGTATTTATCATCACGGTCGCCGTGCTGGGGCTCAATATCCTGGCGCGCCTTTTGACCCGCAACCAAAACTGAGTACCCGTGTGCCGCATCACCCTACAAGGTCAACCATGAATACGCTGAACGCCACCCGCGACAAGCCGGTGGAAACGTCAAAAATTTCCGTGAAGAACCTGAATTTTTACTATGGAAAGTTTCACGCGCTGAAGGACATCAACCTGGAAATTCCGGAGAAAAAGGTAACGGCGTTCATCGGTCCGTCGGGTTGCGGCAAATCGACCTTGCTGCGCATTTTTAACCGCATGTACGAGCTGTATCCGGAGCAGCGCGCAGAGGGCGAAATCATGTTTGACGGCGAGAATCTTCTCACGTCCAAAAAAGATGTGGCACTGATTCGCTCCAAGGTGGGCATGGTTTTTCAAAAGCCCACACCCTTTCCGATGTCCATTTATGACAATATCGCATTTGGCGTCAAACTTTTCGAGAGCCTGAGTTCGTCAGACATGGACGAACGGGTCGAATGGGCGCTGCGCAAGGCTGCGCTCTGGACAGAAGTTAAAGACAAGTTGAACCAGAACGGCGCCAGTCTTTCTGGCGGGCAGCAGCAGCGGTTGTGCATTGCCAGGGGGATTGCCATCAAGCCCGAGGTGCTTTTGCTCGACGAACCCTGCTCGGCCCTGGACCCGATATCGACAGCCAAAATCGAAGAGCTGATTGCCGAGCTGAAGGACGACTACACGGTGGTGATCGTGACGCACAACATGCAGCAGGCGGCCCGGTGCAGCGACTACACCGCCTACATGTATCTGGGGGATCTTGTCGAATTCGGCTCCACAGAAGAGTTGTTTTTCAAGCCGAAGCGCAAGGAAACCGAAGACTACATCACCGGCCGTTTCGGTTGATAGAAAGCAGGACCCGAAGATGCCCGAAAAACATTTATCGACGCAGTTTGACAGCGAGCTCAACGCCGTCTCGTCACGTGTCATGGAACTGGGCGGACTGGTCGAATCCCAGCTTCGCCTTGCCATTTACGCGCTCTCGCAGTTCAGCGAGGAAAGCGCCACGCAGGTCATTCAGACCGAATCGCGCGTCAACGCTATGGAGCTTGACATTGACCGGGAACTGTCTTCCATAATTGCCCGGCGGCAGCCGACGGCGCGCGACCTGCGCCTGTTGATCGCGATTTCCAAAACGACTGCCAATCTTGAGCGCGCAGGCGATGAAGCCGAGAAAATAGCCCGTATGGTGAAGTCGATTATTGAGAGCGGTTCCGCGCGCGCCTTGCCATCGTCAGATCTTCGCTTTGCCGCCGAACTGGCCTCCGGCTTGCTGCGCAAGGCGCTTGATGCTTTTGTACGGCTGGATACGGCCGTCGCACTTTCCATCCTTAAGGAGGACGACCAGATTGACCAGGAGTTTGATGGCTTTGTGCGCAAGCTGATTACGTACATGATGGAGGATCCGCGCACAATTTCTGCCAGCCTTGACCTCCTTTTTGTTGCAAAGGCCATTGAACGCGTGGGCGACCATGCCAAGAATATTGCGGAGTTCATCATCTACATCGTCAAGGGGGCTGACGTTCGTCATACCCCCATGGACCAAATTGAATCCGCTGTGAGGTAACCGACTGGTGAAGCATCTGCCACGTATCCTGATCGTCGAGGACGAGCCAGCCATCGCAGAGCTGATTGCGGTCAATCTGCGTCATGGCGGCTTTGATTCCGTCGTCGCGCAAGACAGTGTGACGGCGCAGCGCGAGCTTGATGCCGTGCTTCCCGACGCGATATTGCTCGACTGGATGCTGCCCGGTCAAAGCGGTTTGAGTCTGGCTCGCCATTGGCGTAAACAGCCTCGGACTAAAGACGTGCCTATTCTCATGCTGACGGCGCGTGGGGATGAGCCGGACAAGGTTGCCGGTCTTGATGCTGGCGCTGACGACTACATCACCAAGCCATTTTCCACCCAGGAGTTGCTGGCCCGTTTGCGTGCGGTCCTGCGCAGGCGTTCCCCTACGTCGGTGAGCGATGCGGTAACTGTGGGCGGTCTGATGCTCGATGCCGCGACACACCGCACCTTTTTTCAGAATCGCGAACTCAAACTCGGCCCGACCGAGTTCAAATTGCTGCATTACCTGATGAAACATGCCGAACGCGTGCACAGCCGTAGCGCTTTGCTGGACAAAGTCTGGGGCGATCATGTGTTCATTGAAGAGCGTACGGTGGACGTTCATGTCAAACGTTTGCGCGAAGCTCTGGGTTCGGCTGGCGTCATGGTCGAAACCGTGCGTGGTGCGGGCTACCGGCTGACTTCCCTGACCGCGTCGGGTCATTGAGCTGCGGCACAAATCCGCGCAATGATCAATCGCTGGACTGCATTCGTCGCCTGTCTATTGCTGGGCGGCGGACTGGGATGGTGGGTGACTGCCGGAAAGGGCCTGACTTTTGGCCTGGCCGCAGGGGTCGCCGCAGCGGCTTTCTGCTGGCTTTCGCTTGACAGTCTGCGTCTGGGAAGGCTGCTCGCCTGGTTAAGGTCCGAGCAGAACAATGAAGCGCCCGGCGTGATGGCCACAGCCATGCCGGCCAGCGGCGGTGTTTGGGGTGAAATTGCCGACCGTACCCGCAGGCTGCTCAAACGCCGGGACGAGCAGTACCAGGAAATCCAGGGACGCCTCGATGAATTCCTGGCTGCGATGCAGGCCTCCCCCAGCGGTGTGGTGTTGCTGGACGCCCAGTGGCGTATCGAGTGGTCAAACCGCATGGCGACGCAGCATTTCGGATTCGACGCGCAGCGTGACGTCATGCAGCATATTTCAAACCTGGTTCGTGAGCCGGCCTTCAAGGCTTACATGGCGGCGGGAAACTTCTCGCGCGATGTGGTTATTCCTGGCAACTTCAGCACCCCGGCGCGACCGGTCAAGCTGTCGGTGCACGTTCACTCGTATGGCCGGGATCGCAAGCTTTTGCTATCGCGCGACATCACCGCCGTAGAACTTGCGGAGGCCATGCGGCGCGATTTTGTAGCCAATGTGTCCCACGAAATCCGGACCCCGCTCACGGTCCTGTCGGGATTCATAGAAACCCTTCAGACCTTGCCTCTCAAAGACAAGGAGCGCGAACGCTATCTGGCACTGATGAGTCAGCAGTCGTATCGCATGCAGACGCTGGTCAATGATTTGCTGACGCTGTCTCGTCTGGAGGGGAGTCCGTTTCCTGATCTTCATGACTGGGCGAC
>NCGI01000056.1:14103-15129 GCA_002256925.1 Polaromonas sp. 28-63-22 | reverse complement strand
TCGGCGGTTGAAAACCCGGCGTACTGGCGAATCGTCCACGGCCGTACCGCATACATCGTGGCCTGCGGGCCGCGAATGAAGGGCTCGAAGCCCGGCAGCGTGTCGGTGTGCGGCAGGCCGGCCACGTCGGCGGCGGTGTACAGCGGCTTGACGGTGATGCCGTCGGGCGTATGCCAGTTCAGCGCCTCGACATCGCCACCGGGGGCAGATTTGGCGGCGGCTTTGTGCCAGTCAGCGAGACTCGCAGGCTTGAAGTTATCGGTCATGCCAGCGATCTTAGCACTCATAATTATGAATTCAAAAGTCAGTTTCATGTAAACTGATCCAAGGTTTTCACCGCCTTTCTCGCCGATCTTTTGCTTTTTCATGAACGCACCCACTGCCCACCAGCATCTCAAGCCCCGCCCTCTTTATGAAGAGGTGGCGGAGCTGCTGCGCCAGCGCATCTTCAAGCGCGAGCTGGAGCCCGGCGCGTGGATTGACGAGCTGAAAATTTCCGTCGAATACGGCATCAGCCGCACACCGCTTCGCGAAGCCCTCAAGGTGCTGGCCGCCGAAGGCCTGGTCACGATGAAGATGCGGCGCGGCGCCTATGTCACCGAGGTCAATGAAAAAGACCTGCGCGACGTGTACCACCTGCTCAGCCTGCTGGAGGCGGACGCCGCCGGCGAAGTGGCCACGCACGCCAGCGACGCGCAGCTCAAGGAACTGCAGGGGCTGCACAAGGAGCTTGAAAAAGCCGTCGGCAACCGCGCCCGCTTTTTCGAGATCAACGAGGCCTTCCACATGCGCCTGCTGGTCATTGCCAACAACCGCTGGCGCGACCAGATGGTGGCCGACCTGCGCAAGGTGATGAAGCTGAACCGGCACAACTCGCTGCTCAAGGCTGGCCGCATGGAAGACTCGCTGGCCGAGCACCGCGCCCTGATGCAGGCGCTGGGCAGCCGCGACGCCCCGGCCAGCATGCAGCACATGCGCAAGCATTTTGCGAACGGGCTGGAAGCTGCGGCCTGATGAAGGCGGTTG
>NCGI01000056.1:0-14069 GCA_002256925.1 Polaromonas sp. 28-63-22 | reverse complement strand
GCGCCGGCCTGGCGCGCCCCGCTCAGGTGCCGGCCGGATGCGTCAGTTGATGGTGAACGTCGGGCCGGTCGCGCTGGTCGCGTCGAACAGTCCGTCACCGAGGTAGCGCAGGGTGATGTCGTTGGCTGGTGCGCCGGTGATTGAGCCTGCGGTGCCATACGTGGTGCGGTTGCCGGTCGAGACATAGATCGGCCCCGCGTCCCGGGCAGCCACGAGCCGGTTGCCGTCGGCGGACATCGCCGCGCCGCGCCACCATTCGCCGGTCGGTCCCCGGCTAATCCAATTCGCGCCACCGTCGCTTGAAACCAGCAATTTTCCGTTTCGATCCGCAGGCGGATTAGGGCCTTCCACCGCCGCAAATCCGTTAGCCTGCACGGCCATCAGCGTTTTGCCGTCGGCCGAAGAGGCCACCGCATTGAAACCACCCGAAGACGCGCCCAGAGTCCAGCTAACGCCCGCATCGGAAGACGTGTAAATCTTGCCGAACCGCTCGGCCATGATCATGGTTTTGCCATCTGCCGATATGGCCACGCGGTAAGCGGTCGTGGCTGCTGGACTGAGTTTGTTCGTCCAGGTTGCGCCGTGGTCGGTGGACACATACACGCCCTCGTTCGCAGCCTGACTATCCTGGTAAGCCGCTGCGACCAGCGTACTGCCATCGGCAGACATGGCAACACCGCGCCACATGTGGATTGAAGTGGGCGATGCCTGCTGCGTCCAAGTGCCTTGACCGAAAGGCATGCCAGGGGTCTGTTCGTACGTGAAGATTCTTCCGTCCACACCAGTACCGCCATCTGTGTAGAGCGTCGCAGCCACCATGCGGCTCCCGTCAGCCGACATGCTGACACTGACAAATTCAGTTTTGCTGATATCGGGAAAGTACTGCGGCAAATCATTGCTCGTCCAGGTAGCGCCAGAATCGGCGGAGGTCCAGATTCCAGCTGCTATTCCCACTACCGCAAGTTTGGTTCCGTCGGCTGACGAGGCAATCGATGCCCAGGCGTTCGAGGGCGGCTGGCCCAGGGCGTTTAATTCGGCCCAGTTAACCCCGCCGTCAGCCGATGTCCAGACCGTGCCGCTGGCAGTCGCATTGGGTGCGTGCAAAGCCTGGAAGTTGTTCCCTACCGCCGCCAGTTTCTGCCCGCTTGCCGAAGAAGCGGCAAACCACCAGTTATGCGTCGATTTGGCTGCAGCGGTGAACGCCAGCCCCGGCTCTACGGATCCCGGCAGCGCGCGCGTGCCAATCGTCTGTCCGGCATTCTGCACAATCGACCAGCCATTGGTGGATGCACCGCGCACAGTGATCGTGTCGTTGATCTTGATATCAGGTTCCACCGGCAGTTTCAGCACGAATGGAGCGGCCGGCGTCACGGGCGTGACTGGATTGACTGGCGCTACCGGTGTCACAGGTGCCGGCTGATTACCACCAGCATCCGCCGAAACGGTGGTTCCGCCACCACCACCGCCTCCACCGCAAGCGGCCAGTGCCGCCGCCAGCACCAGCGAGGCGAGCAGCCGCGCGGACGCGCCGCATTGAGTTGTTGTCATTTGTTTTTTCCCTCCGGAATCATTTCGCAACACACCCCACGCCTGATGCCCGAAATACGGGTAAAAAAACTGCGCGATGGCCCAAGTGTATGAATGTGCTTCAGACAGCGTCAAGGGATGTGTAAAACTGTGCGCCTTCGCGTGGCAGACAGACGCTCTTTGCCTTGTAGGAAAAGGCTGGCGCGCGCCGGGCATCGCGCCCCGCGATGGTGCGCAACGCCGAAAAACGGCTACCGCAGGCTGACTGCCGGGGCAAGCGTGAAGCTCAGGTTGCCCCACAGACTGTCCCAGTCGATATCTTTCACGCCGATGGCTGGGACCATGTGCACCACGCTGACCATCCAGCCGCCGGCGTAGGGCAGATTGACGCTGGCCTTGCCGTCGGCCGACGTGGTGGTGCGAATGGTCACGGTCTGCCCATCGTGTTTGTTCCAGGCCTTCAGCAGCGCACCTGCCAGCGGCTTGTCGTCAAACCAGACCTGCAGGCCGAGGTTGTCACCGGGCTTCATCGCCAGCGGGTCGTTCGCGGGCACGATTTCGAGCCGCTGGCCAGTGCGAACGGCGTAGGTGTTGTCGGGTGTCGCGGGTGATGACTCAACGCCCGCCTTCTCGCTGACGCGCAGCAAGGTCTTGATGTGCCGGCGGTAGCGTTCACGCCCGGGGGCTTCTGCGGTGCCGGTGGCGTCGCGCCGGGCCTTGATGAAGTCGAGGCCTTCGTCGTGCAGATAGGCCTCGAACCGGCCGGCCGATAGCGCAATCTGGCTGGGCTGGCTGTCGAAGGCAACCAGGTAGGTGCCGGCGGTTTTCAGCAGCAGATCGAAGGTGCGCACGGCGCCGCGCGGCGGACGGGGCAGTGCGGGGCGCAGGTCCTGGCGGCCAGCCGCCGTGAAGAGCTGCAGCGCCACGGTTTGCGGGCCGAAAAAGCCGAGCTGGTCGCCTTCAAAAAACTGCCCGACGCGCAGGTCCAGCCGGGCGGTGTCGCCCACCACCAGCGGGGCAGTGACGGGCTCGAACCAGAATTCATGCGCGTGAAGCGGCAGGCTCGCCAGCGTGGCGGCGGCCAGGGCGATACGGAGAAGTATTTTTTTCATGGCAATCATGCGATGTTTTGACGATGGCTTTGGCGATGGCTTTGGCGATGGCTTTGACGCATCGTTATACGCGCATGACGCGCTGCCGGATGCAGGCCGACACCTTGCAGACTTGCGTGTCAAGGTGCCGTGCCAGGCCTCGACCGGCCTTTTTCCACCCTTTTTCCACCCTTCTTCCGGCCTTCCTCATGCCTTCTTCATGCCTTCTTCAGGCACCCGCTCGCTATACTTTTTATAGCTGCTGGCGCATGTATTGATTGGGCTGCAGGCCTTTTTTTCATAAGAACCGGCCCTATTCGGGCCACTTGTGTCCACCACGAGCGGGCGGCGCGGCCGTCAGGCGGCCGTGGGCGCAGCGAGGGGTTCCCGCGTCGCCAGCGACGCGGCTTGCCCGGCATGCGCCACCGGAGCATGCGCCAGCGCCAACACGTCCCGGGGGTGTCGCGTTTTGAGCGTGTGGTCGCTCCAGACCTGGCGCCAGCGCCGGCTGCCGGCGAGGCCGTGGCGCAGGCCGAGCATGTGACGGGCGATGACGCTCCAGGGTGTGCCGTGCAGGGCGGCCTCACGCACCATGTAGTCGCACATTTTTTCCTCGATGTCCTCGCGACTCGGGGCGGTGCCGGCATCGCCAGCCGCCGCACTGAAAAACGTGGCGTCCCACGACGCCAGCCACCAGGGGTTGTGGTAGGCCTCGCGGCCCACCATCACGCCATCGAGCTGCAGCAACTGGGCGCTTGCCTGGTCGGTGGTGGTGATGCCGCCGTTGATGGCTATCGTGAGGTGGGGAAAGTCTTTCTTGAGCTGATGCACCCGCTCATGGCGCAGCGGCGGAATGTCGCGATTTTCTTTCGGGCTCAGGCCCTTCAGCCAGGCCGTGCGGGCATGGACGATGAAGGTGTTGCAACCGGCCTCGCTGGCAGCGCCTACAAAGTCGCGCACAAACGCGTAGCTTTCATGTTGGTCAATGCCGATGCGGTGCTTGACCGTGACGGGCACGCTCACCACGTCAACCATGGCCTTCACGCAGTCGGCCACCAGCTGCGGCTCGGCCATCAGGCAGGCCCCAAACGCACCGCGCTGGACGCGTTCGCTGGGGCAGCCGCAGTTGAGGTTGATCTCGTCGTAGCCCCATTGCTCGCCTAGCGCCGCGCAGTAGGCCAGGTCGGCGGGCTCGCTGCCGCCGAGCTGCAGGGCGACCGGATGCTCTTCGGCGTTGAAACGCAGGTGGCGCGCCACGTCGCCATGCAGCAAAGCGCCGGTGGTGACCATTTCGGTATAAAGCAAGGCGTGGCTCGAAAGAAGGCGATGGAAGTAGCGGCAATGCCGGTCCGTCCAGTCCATCATGGGCGCCACGCTCATGCGCCACGGGCTTGATGGCGCAGGCAGGGCTGCGCCCCGGGAAACAGTTTGAAGCGCTTGCAGGTCAACGGACATGCCCTATTTTCCCAGAAAGGCGTGGGCATCCCGCAAGCCCACGGCGGGCCTGCGATGGCTGCGGGTCAAGGGGTTGCCTGCGCGGGAGGCGCACACGTCGGTTGCAGCGTCAGCCAGTGATCCGGCTTTTCAGGCTTTTCAGGCCTTTTCAGGCTGCCAGTTCGCCATCAGCTCGCTTTTTCGCTGGTTCAATTCGTCGGCCATGGCCCGAAGATCGAGCCTTGAATTGCGCGCCATGACGAACAGCTCCTCGCGCTCACGCCTGACGTGGTGCTCGACGTGTTCGCCCAGCACGATCACCCTGGCGTCAACCAGATCGTCGTGTGGCCCCAGGCTCAGGATCTGGGCGACGAGATCGGCGGTCATGTCATGCTGCACCTCGCAGCCATCGAGCAAGGCCCCCGCTGGAATCGCTTCACGCAGTTCGGGGTAAAAAATCTCCTCTTCGAGCTGGCTATGAATGCTCAAAGCCTGGCATATGCGGCCCGCCAGCTCCCGTTTTTCTTCGCAAGGCGCTCCGGCGCTGCACAGCTGCTGATATTGCGCGAACAGATCCTTGACCGCGAGGTGATCGGCATGCAGCAGATCCACGGCGTCGTCGTTCGTCGAGAAAAGTTGGGTCATGAAATAAACGGTTCTGGAAGCGGTATCTGCGGGAACATGTAACACCAGGCTGCACTACGGCGAATGGCCCACTAAGGCCTCCATGATTACATATGTAACAAATATAACTGGCACGGCCCGAAAAAACTGTGGGACACATGAAAAGCACCTTGTAGGAAAACATCCGTACAGCTTGCCGCACTGCAGGCGGCCCTGTCGCTCGCCTGTGGAGCCGCCAGCGGCGCAGGTAACATGGAAACCCTGCAAGCCGTGTGAGCCATGAAGGGCGAGGTGCCTCGCGTGGCGAACGCGTGCGCAAGGGCTGTCGCCGCCGCGCAGCAAACAAGGACGATTCATGATCCGATTGCCATTGAACCAGCCACCTGAACACTCCGGGGAGCGTCCCGACCGCCGTTTGCGGCGCACGCTGTCGTCAAACACCCCCACTCGCGTGCCGCTGCCGCCTGTTTCTTCGAGGTGCCAGGCTGACGCAGTTCTGCTGGCCCGGCGTGCACCCGGCTTTCGCACACCAGCCCTGCTGGCCGCGCTGACGCTGCTCGCCGCATGCACTTCAGTGCCGCTGCCGCCCTGGACGCCGGGCGCGGCGCGTGCCGTGCCAGGCCAGGTCGTGGCGCCAGCGTCCCGGGGCGCTCCGGCTTCCCCGGCACAGCCAGCGGCCGGCACGCCTGCGGACGTGCAGACATTTCCCGTACTTCCCGGCGGCATCAGTGGTGGGCCACCGGCCGCGCCCCCGACGACCCGTGCCGACGAACCGGTGCCCTACGGCCCCGCCGTGCAGGCACGGTTTCCGCCGCCCTCAGTGACCTACAGCACGCCGGGTCTGCAGAGCGGTCGCAACACCTTCACCAGCCAGAGTGAAATGCACAACTGGCTGGCCGATCAGGCCGCAGCGGCAGCACGCCAAACCGGCCTCAAATCAGCGCTCCTGTCCATCGGCAACTCCCAGGATCGCCAGCCCATCGAGGCGCTGGTTTTGACGCGCGCAGGCTCCACCGACCCGGGCACCCTGCAGGCCAGCGGCAAGCCCACGGTGATGCTGGTCGGCCAGCAGCATGGCGACGAACCAGCTGGCAGCGAAGCGCTGCTGGTCGTGGCGCGGGAGTTGTCGCAAGGCCTGTTGCAGCCCCTGCTGCAACGCATCAACGTCATCATCGTTCCGCGCATGAACCCCGACGGCGCCGCCAGCGGCCAGCGCGCGACCCGCAGCGGACTGGACCTGAACCGCGACCACCTTTTGCTCGCCACACCCGAGGCCCAGGCGCTTGCGCGGCTGGCACGTGACTACCGCCCAAGCGTGGTCGTGGACGCCCACGAGTACACGGCGGCGGGCCGCTTCCTGCAAAAGTTCGGGGCTGTGCAGCGCTTCGATGCGCTGCTGCAATACACCACCACCGCCAACACGCCGGAGTTTCTGACACGGGCCGATGAAGAGTGGTACCGGCGGCCGCTGCTGACGGCGCTGAAGGCCCAAGGCCTGAGCACCGAGTGGTACTACACCACGTCGGCCGACCTGGCTGACAAAAAAGTGTCCATGGGCGGGGTGCAGCCCGATACCGGACGCAACGTTTACGGACTGAAGAACGCCGTCAGCCTGCTGGTTGAAACGCGTGGCGTGGGCCTTGGTCGGCTGGATATCCAGCGCCGAGTGCACACCCAGGTCACCGCCATCAGCAGCGTGCTGGCCAGCACTGCGCAGCGCGCCGGCGAGCTGGGGCAGCTGCTGCCCTACCTTGAGAAGGACATCAGCGCACGCGCCTGCCGCGACGAAGCCGTGGTGCAGGCGGGGCCCACGCCCGGCCGCCACGACCTCGTCATGCTGGACCCTGAAACCGGCGCGGACAAAGTGGTGCCGGTCGATTGGGATTCGTCGCTGTCGCTTAAGACCATCAAGGCGCGTGTGCGCCCCTGCGGCTACTGGCTGGCCGGCAATGCGACTGCGGCGGTGGAGCGGCTTCGCCTGCACGGCGTGCAGGTCATGCGCGTGAGCGAGGCCGGCACGGTGCTCGGCGACAGCTACCGCGAAGTCTCGCGCACCACCGGCGAGCGGCCCGACGTTCGCGGCCCGCTTGCGGCGCCCTCGCCGATCATTAATGCGCAGGTCAGCCTGGTGCGCGGTGTGTACGACGTACCGCGCAACAGCTACTACGTTCCGCTCAACCAGCCGCTGGGCAATCTGCTGCTCGCAGCCCTGGAGCCCGACACGCCCAGCAGCTTTTTTGCCAACGCCGTGCTGCAGGATCTGCAGGGCACGGTGCGCGTCATGACCGAGCCCAACGTCAAGCTGGAGGCGGTGCCCTGAGAGCAAGGAAAGAAGAAAAGCTGGCGCACCGCAGCGCTTTCTGGCCGGGGTCTTACAGCGCGTGGGTACGGATGCTGACGCACAGGGTCTGGTTTTCGGATGCTAATGATGGGTGATGCAGCGGGCATCGATAGCACCCGAGGAGAATGACAATGAAAGAGTTTGAACTGACCCCGAAAATGCTGACCCTGAGCGGCGTTTTCTACCCCACTGGCTACGCGTTCATCATGTTTCCCGATGCCGACAATGCAAGGCAGGCGGCTGGCCAGGTGGAAACCATCAGCACCAACGTCATGCTGCTCAGCCCCGACACGGTCCTGAAGGAAATTGGCAAGATTGACGGCGATTCCCACGCGGCGTTACCCGACGTGGGTACCGAGGGCGCCACTGTGCAGCGGTATGTGAATCTGGCCCGCAAAGGCCACCACGCGCTGATGGTGGAAATGCCGGATGCGAAAGCGGCGGAGCGCATCATGGCGGAGGTGCGCAAAACATCTTTTTCGTTTGGGCAGCGCTACCATATGCTGGCCATCGAGGACCTTGAATAGCTGCGCAGGCAGGAACGACATCGGGCGAACGATGCAATTGCCGTCGACAGCCCACCCCCGGTGACTGTGCACATCGCATTTCGGGGCACCCGAACCGACTTATTTGACCAGGTAGATCAAATCAGGAAAGCGCGCCCCTCGCCACCGGCACGGCTGCGCCTCCCCCAATCGCGGTCAGTCGGCCAGCGCGCCACCGCACGAGCTGCCCTGCCCTGCGGTGCAGCCATAGCAGTGGTCTGCAATGGCGATCGATTCGCCTTCGAGCGCCCGGCCCAGCAGCTCGCGCAGGTGCAGGCGCGACTGCCCGCTGCGCCGCAGCGGCATGCCCAGCATCTGGTTGAAATCGCAGTCATACAGGTAACCAAGGTAGTCGACCGAGACGGTGGTTCGGCACATCACGCCTTCGAGATTGGCGTCCTGGTGGCTGGCCCTGAGAAGATCCATGTAGTCGCTGAACTGCCCTTTTGACACCAGCGTGCTGCCGAAGCGCTGGATGGGCATGTTGGCGAGCGTGAAAAGCTGGTTGAACACCACGCCGAAATTCGCGCCAAGAAAGTTTGCATAGTCAACCTGCAGCGACGCCTGCGCAGGCGGCAGAGATGGCCCCTGGGGGTTGTAGACAAGGTTCAGCAGCAGGCCGGAGCCTGCCTGGCCGTAACCCAGCCGGTTCAGCTTTTGCAGCGCCGCGATGCTCTTGTCGAAAACGCCGACGCCACGCTGCTTGTCCACGTTGTCTTGTGAATAGCACGGCAGCGAAGCAGTAATTTCGACGCCCTCGCCAGCCAGAAACCCGGCGAGATCTTCATGACCCGGCTCTTCCAGAATGGTGAGGTTGCAGCGGTCAATGACGCGGACGCCCAGTTGGCGGGCAGCCGACACAAGGTAGCGGAAGTGACTGTTCATCTCCGGGGCGCCGCCCGTCAGATCAAGGGTTTTAACCTTGCCGGTACGCAGCACATCAAGTACCCACGTGACCGTTTCAAGGTCCATCTGCTCGGTGCGGTTAGGGCCGGCATTGACGTGGCAATGGTTGCAACTCTGGTTGCAGGTGTAGCCCAGATTGACCTGCAGGGTCTCCAGGGACTTGCGGCGAATGGGCGGGAAGCGGGTTGAAGTCTGCCTCAGCAGAGGTAGCGTTGCGTGCAATCTAGACCTTTCATGGGTGCCCGGGGCACGCCTTTATTTCAAAGCATAATCAATTATGACCATGTCCGATGCCACCAGAAACCCCATCACCGTAGGCGTTATAGGTGGAAGCGGGCTGTACCAGATGGAGGGCCTGACCGATCTCCAGGAGCATTCCATCACGACACCGTTCGGCCCACCCTCCGATTCTGTGTTCACGGGCACGCTCGATGGTTTTACGGTGGCGTTTTTGGCGCGCCATGCCCGTGGCCACAAGCTGACCCCGTCTGAAATTCCGTTTCTTGCCAATATCTGGGCGCTCAAGTCGCTGGGCGTCCGCTATCTTTTGTCCGTTTCAGCGGTCGGCTCCTTACAGGAGGATGCTGCGCCGCTTGACGCCGTGCTGCCCGACCAGTTCATTGACCAGACCCGGCTTCGTCCGCGCACCTTCTTCGGTGGCGGCGCCGTGGCGCATGTGTCGCTGGCCGATCCGATCTGCGGCGCGCTGCGTGAGCTGTTGTGGCAGGCAGCCGGGCAAACGGGATTTGGCCGTGGCAAGGTGCACCGGGCCGGCACCTATGTGTGCATCGAGGGGCCGCAGTTTTCAACCCGCGCGGAAAGCCATATGTACCGCCAGTGGGGCGCCAGTGTGATCGGCATGACCAACATGCCCGAGGCGAGGCTGGCACGCGAAGCCGAAATGGCCTACGCCACCATCGCGCTGGTCACCGACTACGACTGCTGGCGTGCGCAAACCGAGGCCGTGACGGCATCGATGGCGATTGCCAACCTGACTGAAAACGCGGCGAATGCCCAAAGGCTGCTGCGGGAGGCGATACGCCGGATCAAGGACGACCCGCCGCCGTCTGCCGCGCATCAGGCGCTGGCCAGTGGGCTGGTCACACCCGTAGCCGACATGCCGCCGGAACTTGTCCGGCGCTTGCGGCCGCTGCTTGAAAAATACCTTTGAGCAGCAGGCGGGCCGTGCTGAAAGAAACCAGCGCCGGCCCGGGAGCCCGGGAACGCTCGTGCCCGTGACCGGACACCCCAATCAGCCCATGTGCAAACCGCCGTTGAGCGAGAAGTCGGCGCCGGTCGCATAGCCACCTTCCTCGGAGGCAATCCAGGAAATGATGGACGCTATTTCTTCGGGATGACCCAGGCGCTTGGCCGGAACTCCCGCGACGATTTTTTCCAGCACTTCAGGACGAATGGCCTTGACCATATCGGTGCCGATGTAGCCCGGGCTCACGGTATTGACGGTCACGCCCTTGCTGGCGACTTCCTGGGCTAGCGCCATGGTGAAGCCGTGCAGCCCCGCCTTGGCGGTCGAGTAATTGACCTGACCGAACTGGCCTTTCTGGCCGTTGACCGACGAGATGTTGATGATGCGTCCGAAGCCCGCTTCCACCATGCCTTCAATGACCTGCTTGGTCACGTTGAACATGCTGTTGAGGTTGGTGGAAATCACGGCATCCCAGTCGGCCTTGCTCATTTTGCGGAACTGGCCGTCGCGCGTGATACCCGCGTTATTGACAAGTACGCTGACCGGTCCATGCTCGGCCTTGACCTTGTCAAACGCTGCCACGGTGGAATCCCAGTCGCCCACATTGCCGACCGAGGCATGGAAGGTGTGGCCGAGCGCCTTCTGCTCATTGATCCATTTGCTGAAATCCCGCGTCGGGCCGCAACCCGCAATGACGGTGAAGCCGTCCTTGTCCAGGCGCTGGCAGATGGCGGTACCAATACCGCCCATGCCGCCGGTGACGTACGCTACTCGTTTGCTCATGATGATCTCCTTGATTTTATAAGTTTGCCGCTCGGGCACTGGCGTTTAACGCTATCAATTTAATAGCTGCTTGCGCACTATTTACGTGGGCTGCACCTGTTTTACCCTATATTTAGCGTTCCAGTGTGAGGGCAACCCCCATACCGCCACCGATACACAGGCTGGCTATGCCTTTTTTGGCGTCGCGGCGCACCATTTCGTGCAGCAGCGTGACCAGAATGCGGCAACCGGATGCGCCAATCGGATGGCCGATCGCAATGGCTCCACCGTTGACGTTGACCTTGCTGGTGTCCCAGCCCATTTCCTTGTTGACGGCGCAGGCCTGCGCGGCAAAGGCTTCGTTGATTTCGAGCAGGTCAAGGTCTTGCGCCTTCCAGCCGGCGCGCGCCAGCGCCTTGGTCGAGGCTGGAACCGGGCCCATGCCCATGAAGGCCGGGTCGAGCCCGGTGGTGGCGTAGCTGGCGATGCGGGCCAATGGTTTCAGGCCCAGTGCAGCGGCTTTTTTGGCGGTCATCACCATCACGGCGGCGGCGCCATCGTTCAGGCCCGACGCATTACCGGCCGTCACGCCGCCAGCCTTGTCGAACGCGGGGCGCAGGCCGGCCAGGCCTTCGGCGCTGGTCTTGCGGTTGATGAATTCATCAGCCGCAAAAATGATCGGGTCGCCTTTTTTCTGGGCGATGGAAAACGGCACGATCTCGTCCTTGAACTTGCCGGCGTCCTGGGCTGCCGCAGCCTTGGTCTGGCTGGCAAGTGCCAGCGCGTCCTGGGCTTCGCGCTTGATGTCGTATTTTTTAGCGACGTTTTCTGCCGTGATGCCCATGTGATACTGGTTGTACACGTCCCACAGGCCGTCCACGATCATCGAGTCGATCAGTTTCCAGTCGCCCATGCGCTGGCCTTCGCGCGAACCATTGAGCACGTGCGGCGCCAGGCTCATGCTTTCCTGCCCGCCGGCAATGACGATTTCACTGTCGCCGGTGGCTACCGACTGCGCAGCCAGCATGACGGCCTTCAGGCCGGAGCCGCACACTGCGTTGATGGTAAGACCCGGAATGCCGTTCGGCAGCCCTGACTTGATGACGGTTTGCCGCGCTGGGTTCTGGCCCACCCCGGCCGTCAGCACCTGGCCCATGATGACTTCGCCGATCAGGTCGGCGGCCACGCCCGAACGCTCCAGCACAGCCTTGACGACCGCAGCGCCCAGTTCGGTCGCCGGCGTTTTGGCCAATGCGCCGCCAAACTTGCCGACCGCTGTGCGTCCGGCCGAAACGATAACGATGTCTTCCATGATGTCTCCTTGCGTGGTGAAGTGGGTCTGTGGGATTTTTGTGTTGAGTTATTGGCAAACGGCCGCGCTGCGCCACGCGCCTGCGCCGACTGGACCGGCTACGCCTTGGCCTTGACGTAGCGTCCGGGCGCGGCTTCGATCGTCTTGTATGTCCGGCTGCCATAGGCCCTGGGCGCCGCGACCTGCTTGCCCGCATGCTTCTTGAGCCAGGCAGACCAGTCGGTCCACCAGCTGCCGGGGTGTTCGGTCGCGCTATCAAGCCATTGGGCATGCGAGGCGGGAAAGGTGTTGGCCGGCAGCTTCTCGTTGGTCCAGTAACTGCGCTTTTTCTTGGCGGGCGGGTTGATCACGCCGGCGATGTGACCCGACGCGCCCATCACGAACCGCTTCTTGCCCGGAAGCCGCTGCGTCGAGGCGTAGGCACCGCCAATGGGCACGATGTGGTCTTCGCGCGAGCCGTAAATGTAGGTCGGCATGTCGAGCCGACCGAGATCGATTTTTTCGCCGCACACCGTCAGCTTGCCGGGCTGGACGAGCCGGTTTTCAAAATAGGTGTTGCGCAGGTACCAGGCGTAAAACGGACCGGGCAGATTGGTCGAGTCGCTGTTCCAGTAGAGCAGGTCGAACGGCGGCGGCGTTTCGCCCTTGAGGTAATTGCCGACCACGTAGTTCCAGACCAACTCGTTGGGCCGCAGGAAACTGAAGGTCGATGCCAGCTCCTGCCCCTTGAGCAAACCGCCCTTGCCCATCTCGTCCTCGCGGTACTTGACCGAGGTTTCGTCGATGAAGATATCAAGGATGCCGGTGTCGCTGAAGCTGATGTCCTGCACCACCTCGATGGCCTTGATCGCGGCATGCTCGATGTAGTCGTCCCAGGTTTTGGTGGACATCGACGCGTCGGGATTGCGCCAGCTGATCACGAACGTGCGATGGCTTTCACTGACGACATGCCGGATGAGCGAGTTCTCGGGCTGGAGGTCGAGGATGTAGTATTTGTTGATGCAGGGCGGCACGAAAAGGAAAGGCTTTTCATGCACCTTCGCCGTCAGCGGCTTGTATTCGAGCAGCTGGAAAAATTCGTTCTCGAACACCACCGCGCCTTCGGTGGTGGCCACGTTTTTACCGACCTCGAAGACGCTCTCGTCCGTCATCGACACATGGCCCTGGCGCATGTCGTGCATCAGGTTCTGCAGGCCTTTGCCGATGCTCTCGCCCTGGGTGGCGATGGCTTTTTGCAGCGCCTCGGCATTGAGCGCCAAAAAGTTGCTGGGTGCGCTGGCGGCGGCCCATTGCTCGACACCAAAGCGCAGCCGCGCCCTGGTTTTCGCGTCGCCCTCGACCGCATCGACCAGCCCCATCAACATGCGCGTATTGAGCATGTAGGCAGCGGCCGAGAATTTGGCGAGCGGGTTGGCGTTCCAGGCTTCTGCCGAAAACCGCCGGTCGCCATGAATCAGCGTGTCCGGCGCCGCCTGCAGGCACTGGTTCCACATCGCACTGAGGTCTTCGATGCAGCGCTGTTGCAGCGCCTGAAGCTTGCCAGCGTCGAAGCGCATTTCAGGCAGAGCGTTGGTGAAAGGCGCGAGGGCGTGCTGCGCTGCCCCGGACATTTCACGCACCGGCGCGGGAGCGCCGATGGCCGAAAATGCCTGGCGCAGGCTCTCGTTGAAGGTTTCTTGCAGTTGTTGGGCCGCATGCGCCCAGTTTGGTTCAGAATTCATGTTTGTCTCCGAAAACGTTCGAATGCGCGGGGCTGCAATACCTCTTTTTCACGTCTCCAGTATCTTAGGGTTTGCTTCCAGCTTCCTGACCTACCTCAAAATTTTTACATGTATTTGATTGTCATCGCGTGGATGTATGTCGTGCTCATGATGAGCGTGGCCGAGGCTACCAACAGCAACGGGACGCTGCTCGGTGCGGTGGTGACATTTTTCATGTACGGCGTGGGCCCTGCTGCGCTGGTGGCCTACCTGATGGGCGCGCCGGCACGCAGCCGGGCCATCAAGAAGCGTCATGCCGAAGACCTTGCGCGGCACGCGCTGCACGGCCAGGCTGGCGGCGTCAGCCTAGACCCGCCAGATGCAGGCCGCCATGCGGCCCGTGGTGCCGAAGCCATGACCGATGCCGGTACCGACAGCGGCGTCGCGCCGGTGCGAAAAGAACCGTGACGGGTTGCTGACCGTGCACCACGGCGGGCTGCCGTCGTTGCCATAAACCGCCGTCACGCCCAGTGCCTGAAGCCGAAACCGCGCCAGGCCGGGCAGATCAGCCAGATACTTGCCTTGCGCCGTCGCAGCAAAAAAACGGCCCGCCGCAGGAT
>NCGI01000352.1 GCA_002256925.1 Polaromonas sp. 28-63-22 | reverse complement strand
CGCAGGTTGAGCGTCTTCCAGGCCAGCAGGTCTTCGCTGGGCGCCAGCGTGTTGGCCTTCATGTCCTCCAGCGCCGCGTCGCCAGCCAGTTGCGCCACCGGGCCGGCCGGCGTCTGTCGGTATGCCACGCGGCCCTTGAAGCTGGCGTCGGCGCGCAGCAGCTCGATGTTCACGGCCTCGGCAAAGTAGGGCTCGAACGCCTGCACCGGCAAGCGGCTCATGGTCAGCTGACCCTGGGCCTGCACGGGCGCAAGAGCCAGGCTGCCCTTGAAGTCGAGCTTGCCGGGCTCGACACGGCCCGAGGCCAGCCGCAGCGAGGCCGTCAGCGGCATCGGGCGCGCCGCCCTGCCCGCTGCAGCAGCGCCCGGGCGGTCGTCCAGCACCAGTCCCTGCAGCTGCGCGTTCAGGGCGCTGACTTCAAAGGCCACCGGCTTGCCGGCGGCCTTGTCTGTGAACGACAGCGCGCCGCCTTCGACCCGCACGTCATTGATGGCGACGGCCCACGGCGGCGCGGGTGGGGCGCTGCCGGCCGCATCGGGGCGCGGGGCGGCAGGCGGCGCGCTGCCCTCGACGCGCCAGCGCTCGTACATCCAGCGCTTGCTGGCGTCGCGCGCCACCAGCGCTTTCGGCTCGCTCAGCGTGAGCCGGCTGGCCTTGAAGGACTGGCCGGGCACATCGATATCGGCGCCTTCAACCTGCAGCCGCCTGACCGACAGCAGCGAAGTCTTGCCCTGCGCCAGTTGCACGTCGCGCAGCGTCAGTTGCGGCGCAGTCACCTGCAGCGTCTGCGGCTTGTCGCCGGCAGCGGCCTGCCACGTAGCGGGACGCCAGGCCGAGCGGCCAGCCCGCCAGGTCGGCCGTGACGTTGGCGGCCCGGTCGGTAGCGCTGCCGCTGAAGTTGAGCTGGCCCGCGTGGGCGGCCTGCTTCGGGGTGGCGTCGGGCGCGGCGGCGGCGGTTTTGGCCGCTTGGGTGGCCTTGGCAGCTTGGGCGGCCGGCTTGCGCCTGCTGCGCCGGGTTTTGTCAGGCGTGGCCGTCGTTGCGGAGGCGGGCCGTGCGAGGGAGGCCGGGTCCAGACCCAGCGAGCCCTTGAACTGCACCGGCGCAGAGGCAGCGAACGGCAGGGTCAGCGCCTGGGCATCGACGTTGAGCCCGACCAGCGCGATCTGCGCCGGCGATGGCAGCGTTTCATCGAGCCAGTCGAGCTTGCCGCCCTGCACCGCCATGCGGGCGATGGCGACTTTCCAGGGCTTGGCGGGCTGCGCTGCTGGTGCTGTGGGTGACGCGGGGGCCGTTGGCACCGTGTTTTTCAAGCCTTTTTGGCCTGCAGCCCTTGTATTACCTGCGCCACCAGCTATGTTTTTAGTAGCGTCTGCGGCGGCGGGTGGCAGCAGGTTCAGTCGCCCTGCGCGGTCACGCACGACGCGCAGCCGGGGACCGGTCAGCTCGACGCTGGACAGTTTGACGAATTGTTCCAGTGGGCGCACGTCGTCCATGATGACATGCAGCCGGTCAAAGGCCAGCAGTTCCGGACCGGCGGCGGCCGTCGGCTTGCTGGCGTTCGGAGTCTGCGCGCCGGGCGCCGCCTGCAGCAGCCGCACCTTGGTGGCCGTGACGGTGCCGGCGATCTTGACCACGGTGCCCGGCGTCTGCGCGAAATCAACTTTGAGGTCGGCATCGAGCAGCGCATCCTGCAGGCGAAACGGCAGGCTGGCGGGCAGATAGCCCAGATACGGCTTGAGGTCCAGGCCGCTGAGCTTGAGGGTGGCGTCGGTCTTGCGCGTCTGCGCAAAGGGCGTGGCCTCGGCCGCCGAATCAAACACACTGCCATTGAGCCTGAAGGCCAGCCGGGGCGAGATTTTCACCTCGCGCTGGGACTTCAGGTTGCTCAAGAACGGCACCGCCAGATCCAGGTCGCGCAGTTGATGGGTTTTCTGCACCGTCAGGTCGTTGAAGTCCAGTGCGCCGCCCTTGAGCACGAGGTTGTACAGCGCGAACTGCAGCGGCGCGCTGGCGGGCTGGTCGGGCGGCGGCTTCAGACGGTCGAGCACATCGTCGATGTCGTAGCGGCCCGCACCCAGGTGCGTGAGCGACGCCACCGGTTCATCGACCTCGATGGCGTCGGCCACCGGTGCCAGCCGCACCAGAGACTCGATCTCGGCATCTATATAGATGCGCTTGATGCTGAGCTGGGGCGAGGTCTGGGGGGATGGCTGCGCCGGGCCTGCAACGCTGCGGGCCATCGCCAGGTCATGCAGCGTCAGTTCCAGCGACCAGGGTTTGAAGTCCACCGCGCCCACGGTCACCGAGCGGCCGAGCTTTTCGGTGGCGATTTTCTGCAGTTGCGACTTCAGGACCAGCGGCACCAGCGCATACGCCAGGCCCCACAGCAGCAGCACGCCGCCCACCACCCAGGCGATCCGGCGCAGCCAGCGCCCCACCCACCCACCGCCGCCGGCAGCGCCACTTGGAGAGGGGCCGTCACCGGCACCGGAAGAAGCGCGAGCCCGCAAACGCCACCCTTTGTTTTTTTGTTCAGTCAAAGCCATAGCCGTCGAGTTTTTAACGCCAGTGGCGAAAGGTCAATGCTTTTTATGGGCAGTGTGTGACACCCTGCCACGCGTTGACCCCCAAAAAAAAACCCCGGCCAGTTGAACCGGTCGGGGCTGACGGCGGGCGTTTATGTCCATGCCGTCGGGGTTCGCAAAGGAGAGATGA
>NCGI01000351.1 GCA_002256925.1 Polaromonas sp. 28-63-22 | reverse complement strand
CACGCCGCCCGCGCTGTCGGAGGCGATCGCCGCCGGCATTGCGGGCGCGCAACTGCGCAGGATCGAAGCAGCGCACCTCAGCGCCGTGGAAAAACCCGAGGCCTTTGCGGCGCTGCTGCGGGATTTTCTGGCTGTGTGACGGCTGGTACTGCGCGCGATGAGTGTTGACCAATGACCAACCCGTCAAAATTCCTGGTCGATGAACGCGAGGTCGAGTTCAATGCGATTCGCGCCCAGGGCGCGGGCGGGCAAAACGTCAACAAGGTCTCCAGCGCGATTCATCTGCGCTTTGACATCCATGCGTCGTCGCTGCCGGACGAGATCAAGGCGCGGCTATTGGCACTGAGCGACAGCCGCCTCACGCAGGAAGGTGTGCTGGTGCTCAAGGCGCAGCAGCACCGCTCCCAGGAAATGAACCGCACCGATGCGCTGGCCCGGCTGCAGCAGATCGTGGATGACGTATCGAGGCCGCCGAAACCCCGGCGCGCCACCAAGCCAACCTATGGCTCCAGGCAGCGGCGGCTTGAGGGCAAGAGCCAGCGTTCGGACATCAAGAGCCTTCGCGGCAAGGTCAACGACTGAACGGCGCCGGCGGATGGGCTGCCTTGCGTTGTCCAGCCATCCCGCAAAGCCATGCTTTTCAGGTGTTTTAGGCCTGTAGCCCATATGTTACCTGCGCCGGCAGCTATCAAAAACAGAGCGACTGCCGACGCGTCGCTGGCGCGTACCGTCTATTTTTCGATGGCCAGCAGTTCCACTTCAAAGGTCAGCGTGGCGTTCGGCGGCACCACATTGCCCGCGCCCCGGTCACCATAGGCCGTGGCGGGCGGGCAGGTCAGTGTGGCCTTGCCGCCCACTTTAATTTTCTGCATGCCCTCCGTCCAGCAAGGCACCACACGGTTCAGCGGAAAACTGGCCGGTGTGCCGCGCTTGTACGAGCTGTCGAATTCCTTGCCGTCCGCCAGCGTGCCACGGTAGTTGACCTTCACGGTGTCCGAGGCCTTGGGCTGCGGCCCGGTGCCGTCGACCGTGTGCAGCACCTTCACGCCGGAAGGCAGCGTTTCAGGAGGCGCTGCAGCGATGGCACTGGCGACGAAGCAGGAGGCGGTGATCAGAACCGGGAGCGAGCGGGAGAAAAATGGATGCATGGGACTTGTCTTTTGGGATGGGTTGCGGGGGGTGGCCGTTGTACGTGCTGGGCACGTGCCGGGCAAATTATGAAGCGGGTTTGCGTCCGGGGTGTAACGGCTCGGTAACGTGGCAAACAGACGGTCAAACGGGCGGGCGACCCGGCGGGGTGAATATACTGACGAATAGGCTTGCAAGCCACGTAGATATTGCGCAAGCAGCTATAAATTACATAGCGGCGCGACGCGGTGCAGCGGGTGCACCTCGCGGCGCGGCGTCCATCGCCCGAATGCCCACACGCCCGTGTGCTGTCCCGTGGAGGGCGCTTGGCTCAGGCCTTGTCACGATGTGGCAGGACGTGGCACGGATCTTGAATATGAAACGCTGCTTATGCATGCATTCGAGGGCCCGACAACACAGTTTCAGCGCGTCGCCGGCGTTAGTCTGCGCCGCAGGGCTGGTTGCGCGTGGCATTCGCCGGTTCGCATGCGAGACAAAAGCGGGCGGTCTTGATGTGGGTCGTCAAGATCAGCGGCAGCCTGAACCGGGATGCGTTGTTGCCGCTATGGCTGGAACTGATGGCGCAGCTCGGGGGCGGGCGGGTCACGATTGTGTGCGGCGGCGGCAGTTTTGCCGAGGAAGCCAGGCTGGCCCATGCGCATTGGCGCTTCGACCACAACCTGCCTGCGCACAATATGGCCGTGCTGGCGATGGCGCAGGCGGCCTACCTTGCGCTGGGCCTTGAGCCGAGGCTGCGCCTGGCCGTCAGCGAGGCCAGCGTTCGCCAGATTCTGCG
>NCGI01000350.1 GCA_002256925.1 Polaromonas sp. 28-63-22 | reverse complement strand
TTTCATACCGGCCTTGCCTTCAAAAGTAGGCAGGGATCGTTCTTCCCAAAAATTGCCGCTCTGCAGGCAGTTGCCAACCAAACCAAATTATTTTCAGGAGTACACAAATGGGTGCATCCGATTTCATCAACCTGCCGAATATCGGCGCTTCGATTCGTCGCAAGGAAGACTACCGTTTCCTCACCGGAGGCGGGCAGTACACCGATGACATCACGCTGGCCGCGCAGAGCTATGCGGTGTTCGTGCGGTCGCCACATGCCCACGCCAACATTGTCAGCATCAACACCGCGGCCGCCAAAGCCGCGCCCGGGGTTCTGGATGTGTTTGTGGGCGCTGATGTGGCGGCCGACAAGATCAATGGTCTGCCCTGCGGCTGGCTGATTACCAGCACCGACGGCTCGCCGATGAAGGAGCCGCCGCATCCGATTCTTGCGCAGGGCAAAGTGCGTTATGTGGGCGACCACGTGGCCATGGTCGTGGCCGAGACGCTTGAGCAGGCCAAAAACGCTGCCGAGCTGGTCGAAGTGGACTACGACGTGCTCAGCGCTGTCGTCAGGGTGACCGACGCCGTCAAGGCTGCTCCCCTTCATGATGCGGCACCGGACAACCGCTGCTACAAGTGGGCCCTCGGTGACAAAGCCCAGGTCGATGCCGCTTTCGCCGGTGCCGCCCATATCACCAAGCTGGATTTGACCAACAACCGGCTCGTGCCCAACGCGATGGAGCCGCGCGCGGTGATCGGCTCGTACAACCGGGCTACCGACGACTACACGTTGTATGTCTCCAACCAGAACCCGCATGTCGAGCGGCTGCTGCTGACCGCGTTCGTGATGGGCTTGCCCGAGCACAAGGTGCGGGTGATTGCGCCCGACGTCGGCGGCGGTTTCGGCTCGAAGATTTACCTGTATGCCGAAGACGTGTGCCTGACCTGGGCCTCGAAAAAGCTCAACCGCAACATCAAGTGGACCGCCGATCGCAGCGAAGCCTTCGTGAGCGACGCGCATGGCCGCGACCATTCAAGTCACGCGGAAATGGCCATGGACAAGGATGGCAAATTCCTCGCGCTGCGCGTGCACACCGACGCCAACATGGGCGCTTACCTGTCCACGTTTGCACCCGCCATTCCCACCATTTTGTACGCGACGCTGCTGGCGGGCCAGTATGCGACGCCGCAGATCTATGTTGAGGTGGACGCCTGGTTCACCAACACCGCACCGGTGGACGCCTATCGTGGAGCAGGCCGTCCTGAAGCGACTTATCTGGTCGAGCGGCTGGTTTCGCGTTGCGGCTGGGAGCTTGGCCTGAGCCAGGATGAAATCCGGCGGCGCAACTTCATCACCCAGTTCCCGTACCAAACGCCCGTGGCGCTGCAGTATGACGTGGGTGATTTCCATGGCTTGCTCAACCGCGCCAACGAACTTGCTGATGTCGCCGGTTTCCCGAAACGCAAGGCGGCGTCTGAAGCTGGCGGCAAGGTGCGCGGTATCGGCTACTCCAGCTACATCGAAGCCTGCGGTCTGGCGCCGAGCAATGTCGCTGGTGCACTGGGTGCCCGCGCCGGACTCTTTGAATGCGGCGAGGTGCGCGTTCACCCGACCGGTAGCGTCACGGTGTTTACCGGATCTCACAGCCACGGGCAGGGACACGAAACCACGTTTGCGCAAGTCGTGGCGGCGCGTCTGGGCATTTCGGTGGATGCCGTCGATATCGTTCACGGCGACACCGGACGCGTGCCTTTCGGCATGGGCACCTACGGCTCCCGCTCCATGTCGGTCGGTGGCACGGCCATCATGAAGGCGCTCGACAAGATCGAGACCAAGGCCAAGAAGATCGCCGCGCACCTGATGGAAGCCAGCGACGCCGATGTCGAATTTGCCAACGGCGAGTTCACCATCAAGGGCACGGACAAGAAGGTCACGTTCGG
>NCGI01000349.1 GCA_002256925.1 Polaromonas sp. 28-63-22 | reverse complement strand
ACCGTCGTTTGTGGTGCCGGTGTCCGAGCCGGCCTCGTCCGGCGATGCGCCATGGCAGTCCCCTCACCTGAAGCGCACCACCGCGCCGCCGCTGGCCATCAGCAACTGCTGCTTCCGCCTCTGACCTGACAGAACTTTTGGCTCCCGACCAGCACGGTGTGCTGGCTCGGGTCGTTCATGACGTTCTGGAGGTTTTATGTATTTTTTGTCATCGACGTACCGGGGTGCTTCCGTCGCCCTGCTGCTCGCCGTGGGTACTTCATCCTGGGCGGTAGAGCCTCTTACTTTGATGGAGGCGCAGCGCATTGCGGTGGAGCGGTCGCAGCAACTTGTTGCGCAGGACGCGCTGGCCCGTGCTGCCGGCGAACAGTCCGTGGCTGCAGGCCAGCTGCCTGATCCGGTTCTCAAGCTCGGCATTGACAACCTGCCCGTCACGGGCACCGACCGCCTCAGCCTGACGGGCGACTTCATGACCATGCGCCGCATCGGTGTCATGCAGGAGATTCCGCGCGCCGAAAAAAGGCAGCTCAAGGCCGAACGTTTCGAAAAAGATGCCCAGCGGGCTCGGACCCAGCGTGAACTCATGATGACCACGGTACGGCGCGACACGGCGCTGGCCTGGCTGGATCGCTACTACGCCGAGCGCACACGCACGCTGGTTCAGCAGCAACTTGACGAAGGTTCGCTGCAGGTACAGGCGGCCGACGTGGCCTTCGCGACAGGCAAGGGCAGTCAGGGCGATGTCTTCGCAGCCCGCGCAGCGCTGATCGGCCTGCATGACCGACTCAATCAGGTGGACCGGCAGTCGCGCAGTGCCGGGCTGATGCTGGCGCGATGGGTAGGCGCCGCTGCGGCCGAGCGATTGCCCGTCGGGACACCGCCATGGCAAAGCGCGCCGCTGCTGGATGCGGTTTCAATTGAACGCCTCGAACAGTACCCGGATCTGCGGGTCATCAGCGCCGAAATCGATGCCCTGGAAACCGACGCGCAGCTTGCCCAGGCCAACAAGAAATCCGACTGGAGTGTCGAGGCCAGCTACGCGCAGCGCGGGCCAGCGTATTCCAACATGCTGTCGATTGGCGTCTCGATACCCCTGCAATGGGACGCCCGGAACCGGCAGGACCGTGAACTTGCGGCCAAACTGGCCCTGGTCGATGAAGCCAAGGCGCGTTACGAAGACGCGCTGCGCAGTCGCGAAGCCGAAATCCGCAACCTGCTTGACGACTGGCAAACGGGCATGGCGCGGCTGGCGCGTTACCGTAATGAACTGATTCCTGTGGCAGCGCAGCGCACCGAGGCGGCGCTCACGTCTTACCGGGTCGGAAAAAGTGATCTGGCCACGGCGCTGGCCGCGCGCCGCGACGGTATCGATGTCCGCATGCAGGCGCTCAGTCTTGAGCTGGAAACAGCCCGCGCATGGGCGCAGCTTCACTTTCTCGTTTCCGACGACCGCAGCACACCAGCCACCTCAAGGAACACACCATGAACCGCAAATCTCTTGTCGGCGGGGTGATGGCCGCCCTCTTGCTGGCGGCTGTCGGGTACGGCCTTTACACCTTGGGCCTCAAGCGAGGCGCGCGTGTGGCGGACAACGCCGTGCTGACCACGCCCGCCCAGGGCCGCTTGCCGCCTGCCTCGGCCGCAGCCTCAAACCGTGCCTCCCCCGGTACCACCCAGGCCGTACCGCAGGGTATTGTCCAGGGCGAAGACGCCACCCGCCGGCACATTGCCGCAGGCCTGAAGGCGGGCGATATCGATCCCGTGACTGGCAGCAAGATTCTTTACTACCACGACCCGATGGTGCCCGCCAGCAAGTTCGACAAGCCCGCCAAGTCCCCGTTCATGGACATGATGCTGGTGCCGGTGTACGCCTCCAGCGACGCAGACCAGGGAACAATCACCGTCAGCCCGCGCGTTCAGCAAAAC
>NCGI01000348.1 GCA_002256925.1 Polaromonas sp. 28-63-22 | reverse complement strand
GCTTTCAGGTTTTCAACGCGGTTCGGGGGCGGAACGTGTCATGCCCAGCCGTTCCAGCAGCTTGACGTCCGCGTCGGTGTCGGGGTTGCCGGTGGTCAGCAGCTTGTCGCCGTAGAAAATCGAGTTGGCACCAGCTAGAAAGCACAGCGCCTGCACGCCGTCGCCCATCTGCTGGCGGCCGGCCGACAGGCGCACCCGCGCCGTCGGCATGGTGATGCGCGCCACGGCAATGGTGCGGACGAATTCAAACGGATCGAGATCGGCCTGATGGGCCAGCGGCGTGCCTTCCACCTTGACCAGGTTGTTGATGGGCACCGATTCCGGGTAGGGCGAGAGGTTGGCCAGTTCGGCCACCAGGCCGGCACGCTGACGGCGGGTTTCGCCCATGCCGACGATGCCGCCGCAGCACACCTTCACGCCGGCGCTGCGCACGCGTGCCAGCGTATCGAGCCGGTCCTGGTAGTCGCGCGTGGTGATGATGTCGCCGTAAAAATCGGGCGCGCTGTCGAGGTTGTGGTTGTAATAGTCGAGGCCGGCGCTTTGCAGGGTTTGCGCATGGCCGTCTTCCAGCATGCCCAGCGTGGCGCAGGTTTCCAGGCCCAGGGCCTTGACGGTGCGCACCAGTTCGGCCACTTTTTCGATGTCGCGGTCCTTGGGCGAGCGCCAGGCGGCGCCCATGCAGAAACGGGTAGCGCCTGCGGCCTGGGCGCGCTGGGCGGCCGCCAGCACCTCGGCGGGCTCCATCAGCTTGCTGGCTTCCACGCCGGTGTCGTAGCGCGCGGCTTGCGGGCAATAGCCGCAGTCTTCGGCGCAGCCGCCCGTCTTGACAGACAGCAGCGTGGCAAATTCAACCTGTGTCGGGTCGAAATTTTCGCGGTGAACGGTTTGCGCGCGGTGCAGCAGTTCGGGAAACGGCAGGTTGAACAGCGCTTCAATCGCGTCCACGCTCCAGGCGCCGGGCAGACGCGGGGTGGCAGCGGGACGAGGCGCATGAAAACTCAGGGCTTGGGCCAGGGTAGACGACATGAAGGGGGTTCCTGAAAAATTGAAAGGCGTCACAGGGGGGTGCGAAAACTCGGAATGGCGGGCAAATGACGGGAAACACGGGCCCAGGCCGCCACCCGGGCATGTCGGAGCCCTGCGGAGTTTGGGGCAAGCGGACGGCGAGAAGTCACGTGCGTTGGAGCGCGATTTTACCCACCGCTGCCCGACGCCACGGCCAGCGCGGACAGGGCCTGCACCAGGCAGTCGATATCGTCCTCCGTATGCGCCGCAGACAGCGCAATGCGCAAACGCGCTGTGCCCTCGGGTACCGTCGGCGGCCGGATGGCGGGTACCCACAGTCCGCGCTGGCGCAGACCCTCCATGGCCGCCAGCGCCTCGTCGTTGGCACCGATCAGCAGGGGCTGAATCGCGGTGTTCGAGTGGCCGAGCTGCCAGCGGCTGCCCTGCAGGCCGTGTTTCAAACCGGTCCTTAGACGTTCAATCAGCGCTTGAAGGTGGTCGCGCCGCCAGTCCTCGTGTTCGATCAGCCGCAAGCTGGTCTGCAGGGCCGAGGCCAGAAGCGCAGGGGCGGCCGTGGCAAAAATATAGCTGCGGGTTTTCTGCAGCAGCCATTCGATGAGATCTTCGCTGCCGGCGACAAACGCGCCTGCCACGCCCGCCGCCTTGCCCAGCGTGGCCATGTAAAGAATCCGTTTCGAGGCCGCCGAACCGATCAGCCCGAAGTGCGCGTGGCAGCCGCGCCCCTGCGGTCCGAGCACACCAAAACCGTGGGCGTCATCGAGCAGCAGCAGCGCATCGTGGCGCTCGCACAGTGCCAGCAGGCCGGGCACATCGGCCACGTCGCCGTCCATGCTGAAAACCGCATCGGTGATGACGAGTTTGCGGCGGGCCGGGCTGGCGGCGAGTTCGCGCGCCAGCGCCGCCAGGTCGGCATGCGCATA
>NCGI01000055.1 GCA_002256925.1 Polaromonas sp. 28-63-22 | reverse complement strand
GGCGCCGCCTTCAGGACTGGCATCAATCATTTTTTCGCCGATGCCACCGGCAAACGCCGGGATCGACAACGTGCGTCCCGACACCACCGCAACATACTGCTTGCCGTCGAGGGTGTAGGTCATGGGCGCTGCGCTGATGCCGGAGCCCGTATTGAACTTCCACAGGGTCTTGCCGGTCTTCGCATCCAGCGCCTTGAACCAGCCGGTGATATCGCCGTGAAACACCACCCCGCCACCGGTGCTGAGCACGCCGCCGGTCCATGGCAGTGGGTCTTTGTTGAACCAGACGGTCTTCTGGGCGACGGGATCCCAGGCCTTGACGCCGCCGAGGTAATCACCCTTACCGCTTTTTCGGCCTTGATACCTTCCATATCCATGCACATGTTCAGCGTGGGGATGTAGACCAGGCCGGTTTTCACGTCGTAGCTCATCGGCTGCCAGTTTTTGCCACCGAGCAGGTTAGGGCAGATGTCGGAGGCTTTGCGGTTAAAGCCAGGCCGCTTGACGTTGCCGGCCGCTTCAATCGGTGCACCGGTTTTCATGTCGATACCGGTCGCCCAGTTCACGCCATCGACGAACTGTTTGGCTGAAACGAGCTTGCCGTTGGCGCGATCAAGCACGTAGAAGAAACCGTTTCGGTTGGCCGTCATCAGCACCGGTGTTTTCTTGCCCGCGACTGGCAGATCGGCAAACACCAGCTCATTGACGCCGTCGTAGTCCCACGCGTCGTGCGGGGTGAACTGGTAGTGCCAGACGATGTTGCCGGTCTCCGGATTCAACGCGACCACCGAGGCCGAGTAGAGGTTGGTGAACTGCCCCACATCGGAGCTGTCATTACCCCTTACCGAGGCCGACCAGGGCGATGGGTTGCTGGTGCCGTAATAGACAAGGTTCAGCTTGGGGTCGTAAGAGCCGATGAACCACGCAGCGCCACCGCCAAATTTTCCGGTGTCGCCCTTCCAGGTTTCGCTGTTCTTCTCGCCAGGCAAAGGTACGGTGTGGGTGCGCCAGACCTCCTTGCCGGTGTTCTGGTCAAGCGCCACGATCGCACCGCGCACGCCATATTCGCCGCCGCCGAAGCCGGTGATGACAAGGTTCTTGACCAGCGTCGGCGGCGATGTAATGACCGCGCCCTGGGTGTAGTCGACAACCTTGGTGGCCCATAACTCCTTGCCGGTCTTGGCATCAACCGCTGCAACGTGCGCGTCGAGGCGTCCGACAAAAATCTTGCCATCGTTGTACGCCACGCCGCGGTTATTCACGTCGCAGCACGCGAATTGATCGATGCCCTTCGGCACTTCAGGCGAGTAACGCCACCTGACTTCGCCCGTCTTGGCGTTGACGGCGAAAAGGTTCTTCGGACCAAACGAGGACGTCACAAAAAGGGTATCACCCACCAAAATGGGCGTCGACTCCTGAGACCGCAGCGTACCCAGTTGCAATGCCCAGGCCATGTTGAGTTTTTTGACATTGCCCGTATTGATCTGGGTCGATGCACTGAACCGGGTGTTGCCGCTGTCACCGCCATACACCGGCCAGTTCTGCGCGTGGGCGATGGATGCCAGGCCGATGGTCAGGCCAATAACGGCGGGCTTGAGAAAGCGCTTCATGGGTTGTCTCCTGTCGTTGGTTTAGGTATACGCCGGGCGATTTTTGAGCCAAGACATCGAGGTATTCATAGGCCAAACCCTAGTTTGAACCGGTCGGAGTCTCAAATTCTCAAAATGAAACAGAACCCGGGAACATCACGCTGTATCAAGGCGTAAGCCGGTGGAGACCACGCATGAGCCCGCGCGCTCAGGCGGCTGTCGGCGCGGAGCGAAGCGGCATGCCGCTGCTGGCCTGCCAGCGCCCGGCCTTGTCGATGAGCAGCACGTCTACGCCCCATTGACGGGCGATGACCACGGCTGATGAAGCGCTCTGCATGAAGATCACTTTCGTCAGGCCATCAGCCAGCGCACACGATGGCGCCGCAACCGTAACACTTGCCCAGGAGGTCGGTGAGTAACCGGTGCGCGGGTCGAGGATGTGATGATGACGTCGATCTGCGCTGAACGCGCTATGTGCATCGGACGATGTAGCCATGGCCCGTCCATCACTTACCAGGGTCAATAGCTGCGAGGGAACTCCCTCCAATGCGAGCGCCCAGGGCGCACCTTGAGGCCCATGACCCATCGGCGCCCACTCGCCGGTGTCGAGCAGCGCGTGTTCAATACCTTGGGCTTGCAGACGGGCGCGCACAAGATCCGCTGCATAGCCCTGCGCGATGCCGTTGAGCGAGATGGCCATACCAGGGTGATTCAGCGCGATGTCTTTCTCCCCGATCGCCACACGTTGCCAGCCCACCAGACTTCGCGCATCACGCACCTCGGTCGCATCAGGCAGCCGACCTTCACGCTGCGCAGCCGCCCAGACGTTCCACAACGGTTGAATCGTGAAATCGAAGGCGCCCGCGCTGTGGGCGGCAATGCGCCTTGAAAGACGCAGCACAAAAAGAAGATCCCGATCTGCATGGCGCAACACACCTTCGCGGTTGAGCTGACACAACGCACTGCGCACGTCAAAGAGGCTCATCTGACGCTCGACATGGCGGATGGTTTGCACTGCAGTATCAAGTCCCAACTCAACGCGGCGCTCGTCCTCGTGCCCTACCCTAAGCCACAAACTCGTGCCAAATCCGTTCAGGGCACGCTCCCCCCATTGCACAGTTTGACCAGAAGCCGGCATTGCCAGCGCGCCGCCGAGGCCCAGCGCCATGCGCAAACAGTCGCGGCGATTGATGACACTCATGTTGCCGCCTCACGCGCCAACTTGATGACACGCTGGCCATCCCTTCGCTGCTGGATCAAAGGCAGGCAGCGTTCGACGTCCTGGTGAATGCCTACGCAGTCCAGACACTGGAAGCACTCGCTATAGTCAACTTTGCCGGCCGGTGCAATCGCCTGGTACTCGCAGCGATGACGACAGCTTTGGCAAGGCGTTCCGCATTGCTCCCGCCGTGGAATCCAGGCCCAGCGCCGCAGAACATCGGTAGCTGCCAGTGCGGCGCCAAGCGGGCAAATATAGCGACAGTACCCCCGGTACACCATGACACCCAGCGCCAGGCAGACCAGCGCCCATGCAACATAAGGCCAGTCGCGCTGAAAGTAGGAACTGATGGCGGTTTTGAAAGGTTCTACTTCGACAGCACTTTCTGCCAGCGGCGGGGCGGCGAACACCGTCAGCATCACCGTTGCCAGTACGGCGTATTTCACCCACTTGAGCTGGGCATCAAGGGCGGTGCGCAAGCGCCTGGGGCGAAAGCCCACGCGTTGCGCGACCAGACTGATCAGCTCCTGCAAAGCGCCAAAAGGGCAAAGCCAGCCACAAAAAGTCCCACGCCCCCAGACAAGAAGCGTCACCGCGACGAAGCCCCACAAAATGACAGTGATCGGGTCAGCCAGCAAGAAGCCCAGATCGCGGCCGGCTGCAAGCGACTCCAGTGACGCCGTCATGTTGACGATGGTCAGTTGCCCCTGCGCGTACCAACCAATAAAGCCAAGAGTGAACAGCAAGTAACCCACGCGAAATCCCTGAAGTCGTCCCTGCGTGGCGCTCAGCCATTTTTGCCTGGCCAGCGCCACGGTCAGCACCGCAAGGCCAAGGCACAGAATGCCAATCTCGACCGATCGCTGCCGCCAGTTGGCAACCCAGGGCGACTCGTAAGACGAAGCCATCCACCGCGCAGCATCGGGCAACTGGTAACGCAAAGGGAAATCGGCTTGTGCCACCTGACCAGAAAACTGTCCATACCGGCGGGTGAGGCGAAAGCTGAGATCAAATGGCGCGGCGGCATCAAGGGGCGTAGCACTGTCAATCAGCAAAAAGTGAGCCTTCAGTTCTTGCGGATAGCCCGGAACGCTCAAGCCCTTGTCGTACGCCATCAGGCGCAGTCCAAGTTCTCTCCCGCCCTGCCGCAGCACAAAGGGAACCGCTGCTTGCGCTCGCTGGCTTTCATAAGCCATGCCGGTCAGGGGGCCTTGCTCCGTCACCAGTAGGGCCTGGCTTGCCCGGCGCAGATTCGCGCTCAGCTGACGCCAGCCCGCCGGGTCCAGCAGGTTGCGGCCGATCTGGGGAATACTGACAAGCGCCACCTGAAACTCGATGGCAGCGTCATTGGGGGCGCTGGCCGCCAGCTTGTCGCTACCCGCCGCCCGCGTACCCGCAAACGACTGCTCGATCTGCCCGCGCGTCAGGCGGATCGACTGAACCAGGCGCTTGTCCACAAGTTCGGACCAGGACATCGCGGTGTGGCGTTCGACCCGGCGTGCCGATCTCCCCGGCGCACTGCCTTGAGCGACGAGTTTCGACACGCCAGTCTCGGCGGCATCCAGATGGGCTCGTGCCACAGACATGGCAGACTCCATGATGCTGAGGTCCATCGCCTTGACCGTCACGGTGCCCGCCGCCACACCATGCAACCGTGCAGACGTTTCATCACGACTGCCCGGAGATTTCGGACCAAATATTTCAATGCTGTGATTGACTGTCAGTCCCTTGTACTGGTGGGCAAACTCTGAAAGCAAGGCGGTACCCGCCGCACTGCGAAAGAGCGGCTCATGGTGGTCCAGCACACGCACATCCAGAAACCTGCCAGCGGGATCAATCGCCACCAGCATGTTGATGGGCTTGCCCGCATAACCCCGGACAGGCTCGAAGTCGATGGACTCGAAGACATAGCCTCGCAGTTGCAGCCTGGCACCCTCGCGAGCAAACAGGGGACGCACTGGCAACCCGGCGTTTTGCTCACCAACCACCAGTGCCGGCGCGAAGATCTTGTCAAGATCGGCCTTGGCAAGCGTGCCAGCGCGGGCGGCAAGCGTGGCGCTCAAGGTACAGAATAAAACCACAAGCGGGACAAACCAATGGGCTAGCGCCCGCAACGTATTTATCGCCACGCGGTCAGCTCCATGATCACCGTGCCGCCAACAATAAATTTGCTGGGCGAACGTTCCTCGCGCTCCAGCCTCGCCAGGCCCACACCGGGGCAATACCACTCGCGGGTCGTGATCGGCACATCGCGCCATACAAAAAGCTCATCGACGTAAAGTCGGATATCGGCCCGCCCCAGCACCTTAACGCATCCGGCGAATGGCCCAGCGGGACTTTTGACGGTCTGGTCGAGCGCTTCGATGCGGTACTTCATGGGCAGCGATTTGTACCTTTTCAGGTAGCGAAGTTCGCGCGGGAATTCGTTACGCCGCTGCAAGACATAAGGCGTGGTGCTTGCCACCCATTCGGTACCCACCGCATAGGGCTTTCGCAGCACGTAGCGCGGTTCCGCATCAACCTGCGGGACCACATCCAGCGGACCCTTGCTGGCAACCCTGTACACACCCGTGGCGTCACTGCGCAGCCAGTATTCGGACCCAGAACTGCTGCGTCGGCGCGATGCGGGCTTGCCCAGCTCTGTACTGCTCTGATACGTCTCAAACAAAAGCGTTTCGTTGTATGGCTCGAAGGCCGGGTCATCGGCCGAGGTGACTACGCGGTAAGTCCAGCTGCGGCCAGCCTCAAGCGGGAACAGCGAGCCATCGTCGGAAGAACTGGTACACCCTTCGAGCAAGTACAGCCCGCTCAGAAAAAGGAGGCGTGACAAACGATGCACAGCGCGATCCACGCTATTTCTCCGGCAGTTGCGGCACGGGCAGGTCGCGTATTTTTATCTCCTGCTCGTCATTGCCCGGCTTGAGCCAGCCCAGAGCCCGACCATTTCCGCCCTTTACTTCAGCCGTACCCATCTGGCTGATGCCTTCGCGGCCTTTCTTCAGCCCCTCACTGATTTGCTCGTGCAAGGCCCGGCTGTAGGCCAGCTTGTAGGCACGCGGCTGAACGGCAGCCCGCCCCTCTTCGATCGGGCTGACCCAAAGGTACAGCGCACCGGGCTTTTTCTGCGTCGGCTCGTCCACTACGGCCGCCAGCATCACAAAGCGCTCGGGCAGCGCGTCCGTGCTGGGAACGCCCCACAAGGCATGCGCCGCCTCGGTGCCGAAAAAATACAAGGCCGTGACGGCCACCACCAACACACCCTTGAGCCATTGCGGCCAGGCAGACCACAGCAGGGCAAGGGCCAGCAGCAAAAGCATGGCGGCGTAGGCGAGGATGAGTGGCAAAACCATTTCAATAACCGATCAAAAGGTACCGCAGCACACGGGTGGTAGTTCAGGTCCCTCAGGAATCTGCAGAAGCTTCATGTCAAGACCTTTTGACAAGGGCCTTGGGCATGGTATTCAGATTGCCGACGCTTCCGTCCGGCATCACGGTGAATCGAACCAGCGTCTCTTCATCGCCAGGCTTAAGCAGCTTTTTTTGGGTATGAAACACCACCTCGGCGCGCGGATTGACCTTGATCACTGACAGAGTGGCTTCCACTGGCTGTCCGATCCTTGGGTCGGGGGGGCCTGGCTCCTTGTTCGTCCCGGGCTGTCCGGCAGGACTGTTTTGGTAGTACTGCGCGTTCACAATGTATTCGCCAGGTGCGGTGCCGCGAATGGTGACGACCTCCTGATTGAGCGGGTTCACAATCCGGGTGCCGTTCACCACAATGGTGTCGTTCGACATGCCCCTGTCATCCCGGTCGAGGTGCATCAGCCCGGCCTCGCGCGAGCGAAACCAGACCACGTCCCCCGACGGCGCCTGCACCCACGCATCCAGGTCGTTGGGGTCGGAGTCGGGCCACGAGAGCGTGATGATGTATTCCGCCTTGGCCGGTATATCGCCAGCCTTGAGCGCTTTCGGATTCATCGCCAGAAGCGCGATGATGAAACAAAACACAAAGGCAATGAGCATGTTGAACAGCATGTCGTAGAACGGATCAACCTCCGGCTCTCGCGAGATGCTGCGCCTGCGCATGATGCTTAGCCTTGTGACCCGGTGGACACGGGCACGAGGCGCAGGCCGTGTCTTTGCGCCTGCGCGACCAGTTCGTCGGCAAAACGATCAAGTCGGGTCAGTTGCAGGCCGAGCAGGATGTTTCCTACAAGCCCCACCATCGTGGTGAGTAGCGCAACGCCCAGCCCCGTGGTCAGACTGCGCAGCAAATCTTGCGACTGGGAGGCGTCGAAATTCTGCATCTCACCGATCTGCAGCGCGAGAATGGAAAAACCGATCACCTTGCCCAGCAAGCCCAGTTTGAGCTGGATTCCGTTGACCCACCAGGCCGTGGAATGCGGCCCGTGCGTGCGTTCGAGCAGTAGATCAAGAGGCGCGCCGGCATCGCGCGGTGACGCAGCAAGCGCGGCCCAATATTCGGCCGCCCAGCTCTCATCCCGAAGCATCGCCGCGCTACCGCCAGCTGCAGCTTGCTCAAGCGCGCGTCGTTGCCGTGTCAATTCGCGTGACCGGCTCCCACTCCATAACGTCGCCACCACGAACACCACCAGAATGACCAAAGTGATCCCCGTCGGGTCCGACCTGAGCAGCAATGCCCATACCCCACGCACACCGAGTAGCCATGCAGAAAACGCAAAAGCACCCACCAGCGCAGCCCACTCGAACCAGAGTGGTTCGACCGGTAGTGCCCGGGCCGAAAGACCACGCGCCATGGCTAGCCCTTCTGCCCCGCAGGCCGGCGCACCATCCCGCGCTGCGGGTCATAGCCCCAAAGCGCAATACCAAAAAAGACCAACGCGCAAACCGCCGTAACCGTGAGGCTGAGAACCTGCACCTGGCCATACAAGGCAAAGCGCATGGCTTCAACCGCGTGCGTGAAGGGGTTGTAGGTCGCCAGCAGGTAAACCAGCCGCGCACCCGACTCCTCGAGCTTCCATAAGGGATAGAGCGCCGTGCTGATGAAGAACATGGGAAAAATCACGAAGTTCATCGTTCCGGCGAAGTTTTCAAGCTGTTTCACATACACCGACAACACCAGACCCAGTGCAGCCAGCATGACCGCGCTGAGCAGGAACACCGGCAAGGCCATGAGCACCTGCGCAGGGACGAGATCAATGCCAAACGCAAGGCTCACCGCAAGGAAGGCCAGCATCTGCAGAAACGACAGCATGGCCCCTGCAGCCAGCTTGCAGGCAAGAATCCACGCGCGGGGCAGCGGCGCGGTCAGCAGCAGGCGCATCACACCCATCTCTCTGTCATAAACCATGGCCAGCGAACTCTGCATGCCGTTGAAGAGCGCCACCATCCCGAGAAGTCCGGGCACGATATAAACCTTGTACTCGATGTAGGTCTCGTAGGGAGGCGCGATCGCCACGCCGAACACGTTCTGAAACCCGGCAGCGAACACGAGCAGCCAGAGCAGCGGCCGCACGAGCGCCGAAAACAGACGCCCCGGCTGCCGGACAAAGGTATGGGTTTCACGGCCGACCACGGCCCGCATCGCTAACAGGGCATGGCGTAAGTTCACGGTGTCTTGCATCCTGTTTCGGCGGCATCAAAACCCAGCGTGTCCAGCACGGAACGCGGGTGCAGAAAACCCTCAATGGGCGCAACCTCCGCCAGACCGTTGGCATGCGTGAGCAGCACGGGCTGGCGCAATTGGCCATCCCACGCCCGAAAGCTCAGGCGTTGACCCTTGTAGCCATCGACCGCGACAGAGCCCTGCTTAAGCGCCTTGATCTGCTGCAGCACATCCGCCTTGGGGTCGCTGGCCGCGGCCTCGACAAGAGCGCGGGTTGCTATCCAGGTGGCCCAGTCGTAGCTTCCCATGGCCCTGCCCGCGCGCTTGAGAAATCGCCGGCTGAGCTGCGGAGCGCCGTAACGCTCAAACCACGGGCTCCAAGCTTGCGCGACAAGACCGTTACTTCCAAAAACGGGGCGTGGCAGCACCGACCGGTAAGGAAGGTCACGCGCAAACTCGCCCACGGCGTCAAGCACCACAATTCCGTCGTAGTCAAGACCCGCCGTGAGCAGGCGCGGGTTGCCGAGTTCACGCTCACGCGGATCATTGGAGAGCTTGAAAGGTCGCTGCGCAACCGGTTTGATACCGAACCTTTTGGCGCTACGAGAAAAAGCCGCCAGCAGCAATTGATCTTGCGGCGAGGGGCCAACCAGCAGCAGCGGACGAGCCCATTTGCGAGCGGCCAGCGTTTGCGCCAGAGCATCGGCCTGCATGGCATGGCTGGGCAAGGTATGCAGCAAGTAAGGTGCGCATTGCGCAGCGCGCAAAGCATCTTCCGGCGCGGCAGCATTGACCAGGAGGACAGCCTTTCCGCGCGCTGACGCAGTAACCTGCGCTACCGCAGCAGCGGGAAGTTCCAGCACGATATGCTGGATACCCTGTTTGAGCAGACCCTCCAGCGCAACCGGCAGCCCAGCCATGTCGGGCGCCTCGACGACCACGAGCCGGCCCCTGGACCAGCCCGCCGATTGCAGCGCGAAGGAAGTATCTTCAAGCGCCACCAGAGCCGCTGCGGCCGAACGTCCCCCGGGGCGGTCCGGGTAACCTTTCTCGGTGGTTTGCGTCGAATAGCGCTCGTCATTGGCCAGGGACAGCAATCCAACAACAAACTCGCGGGCGGCCAGAGGCGCGCTGAAACAGACCACAAAGGCCGCAACAAGCATTCGTTGCCTCATGTGGCGCATGGATGTCATGCTATTCAATCCCATTCATAACGGACACCGACGACAAGCGAGCGTGGAGCGCCCGGCGCGACAAACCGTGCCGGGTTGACAGCCTCGCCGGGCTGCACCGCCCGACCACCGGGAAAAAGGTCCAGATTGCCAGCCGCGAAGCTGCTGTACCGCCGGTCGAGAACATTGCTGACGCGCACGTAGGCCTGCCAGCGCGGGTCGACCTGCCAACTGGCCCTGGCATTGAGTACCGAATAGCCAGCCAGCTTCCCAAGTTCGGGACGGCCGCCATCTTCGTTGCCGGCGACCACCTGCGAGCCCGACAACAGCCAGTCGGCACCAACCCTGACGCTTGGCGATGCACGCCAATCGACACCCCATCGCAACACATGACGCGGGAGACCCGCCACAGGCGTTCCCGCACGAAAGCGATTGGGTCTCGCTGCCGTGCTCAGCGGTCCGGGAAGTTCCCCTTCGCTCTGGTAAGTTGCATCAAGGTACATATAGTCGGCACGCCACTGCAATGCACCTTGCGTCCAGCGCGCAGACAGCTCTAAGCCCTGACGACGGGTTTGACCCACGTTGGTGAAGTAGCCGCCTTGGGAGATGCCGGAGCGAACGAACACAATGTCGTCCTGGCTCGCAGTTCGAAACCACGCGCCCGAAACCTTGAGCCCGGCTGCGGGTTTCGCACGAAACCCGAGCTCCGTGGTCCGGGCCACAACCTGCTTCAGGTACGGGTCGGACTGCAAGCCGGTCGGCAGGACGCAGGGATTGGCAGGGTCAGCGCAGCCCAATTCGAGCGCGGTGGGCACGCGCGTGCCCTGCGACAGATTGGCAAACACACCGAGCTGCTCATTGAGGGCATGCGTCGCGCCCACGGCCGGATTGAGCTTGCTGTAGGTGAAGGCTTCGCTGGTAAACGGCGATGGATGACCCAGATCGTTGGACACGCGGGTCCTGTTCCAGCGGCCCGAGATAGTCAGGTGTGTGCCACGACCGAGTTCGATCAGGTCGGTGGCGAATAGACTGAACGTGGACGTCCTACCGCGCAAAGCCACGTCTTGAACCAGCGGTGCGGCAGGGTCCGGCTGCGCGACGCGCCCGGCGTCAAAGGCGCCCTCCTGCGAGAATTGATCGTAGCTGACCCGACTGGCCGTGTATTCGCTGCCGACGGTGATGTGATGGCGTTCCTCTTTTCGTGACCATTGAAAACTCGCACCGGCGCCCGACTGCGACGCCTGACTACTGTTGAAGGTGGCTGTTTGCGTCACGTAACCGGGGGCGTTTGGATCGGAGCATGCTGGCGAACCCGCTGCTGTCTCGCAACCTTCCAGCCACTCGGTCCAGACGCCGCTGATATCGCCATTGCTGGCGTCGCGCCGGCTCCGTCGCTGCCACACCACCGCAGACAACTGGTCTTTGCTGCTCAGCGTCTGCGTCAGGTTGAAGTTCACCAGCTCGGACCGGTTGCGGGTGGTGTCAGCAAACGTATAGCCGGCTCGCCGGTCGATCTCGTACAGGCTCTGATTCAGCAACCCGTTTCCGTTGAGGTTGCTGCGTGCCTGCGTGTAACTCAAGCTCCAGTCGGTCCCGCCATACTGGCGACCCAGTTTCAAAAAAATGTTGCCAAGGCGTCCGGCAGAATTTTCGCGCCAGCCCTGCTCACTGAAGCGTGTCCCGGCAACATAGGCGTGCCAGCCTTGGCCCCATTGCACGCCGTGACCCAGATCAATGCGACTGCGCCCAAAGCTGCCGATCGAAAAATCGGCTTCGGTACCCTTGTGGGTCAGCCCGGACTTGGTCGTCATCACCAAGGCTCCGCCCAGCGTGTTAAGGCCATACAAAGGGTTGGAGCCGGGCATCAGGGCCAGCGTCGAAATGGCTGCTTCGGGCAGCATGTCCCAGTTCATCACGTCGCCGAAGGGTTCGTTGATTCTTACCCCGTCGAGGTACGCCGACAGGCCCTGCGGCGTACCGAGCAACGGCGAAAGCCGGAGCCCGCGGTAGTTAAGATCGACCTGAAAAGGGCTTCCCTGAATGTCGTTAACCGTGACGCCCGTCATCTGCCGGTTCATGAACTCCGGCAGATTGCCATTGTGGGCACGCTCGATGTCGCCGTCGTCTGCGAGCTGCACATGACCTGGATAGTGGTCGACGCGCTGGTTGACGCCAGGCAAAGGGGTTTGGGTCACAACGTCGACCTGACGCAGGCTCTTTACCCGATCGCCGTCTGCGGTCTCCTGCGCGTGGGTACGGCCTGAAACCAGACAGGAACCGATCACAATGCCCAGCAGACCGTGCGCCGCTACAAGGCGATGCCCTGATAACGCCGATGCTTCGTTCCTCATACGCTAAGTCCCTCGCTTGTCTTCAATCGTCCACCACGACGCTGTGTGGCACGCGTCCGGCTTTCACTGTTTTAAAGGCCTTCATCTTTGCCGTGTCGATCAGGCTCAGGTCGTCCGACAGGCCATTGGTGACATAAAGGGTCTGCCCATTTCGCGACAGGGCCAGGCCCCAGGCCCGCTTGCCGGAAAGTATGTAGCTACGCACCTGACGACTGGTCACATCCACCACAGCCACATGGTTGGCCTTTCCCAGCCCCACGTAGGCCGTCTTGCCATCGGGCGACAGCACCATGCCCACGGGGGTGACATCCTCGGTGCGCATGCCTGGCGGCTTGAAATCAATGGTGCCCTGCACGCTGTGGTCGCTCAGGCGAATCACGCTGATACTGGCACCCAGCTCGTTGGTGACCCACAGTTCTCCGGCACCTGTCAGCAGAAAACGGCGTGGCCGCTGGCCGACTGAAATGTTCTTGACAATCTTGCGGCTTGCCACATCGATGACATGTACCAGACTGGCGACCTCCGAGGTGACATAAACCAGCTTGCCGTCGGCGCTCACCTTGACGCCCTCCGGCTCACTGCCGACCTTGACTTCAAAGGTTTTTTTCCGCGCCTGCAGGTCGTAGGCACTCAGCGTGCCGTCCTCTTCATTGGAGGCATAGAGTGTGCGCCCGTCGGGGCTGATATCGAACATCTCGGGGGAGTTGCCGACATCGAGTTTTTCAGCTATTTTTTTCTGCGCGATGTCCCATACAACAACCCGGCCCTCGTCGCTGCAAGCCACGAGCAACTGTTTACGGTCCGGGGTAAGTTGCATATGACGGGGCCGCTTGCACAGAGCAATGGAGTTGACCACGTCGCCTTTGGCAGCATCGACCACGAAGAGCGCATTGTCCTTTTCAGAAGAAACAAATACCTGGCCGGTATCCCGCGCCTGAACCGCAAGGGGCAACGCGAGTACCAGCACCGCCACCACGGCGCGCAATAGTTTCACCTCGCTCCGCCCAGCTTTCAATTCCGTCATGAACGAGCCCCTGTCAGTTTGAGAAAAGCACCTTCAAGCCCCGACTGCTGCTGCTGTTCGCACAGTTGCTCCGCCAGCCCATCGAAGAGTACCCGACCCTTGTCCAGCACCACGATACGATCAGCACGCTCCGCCTCCCCCACCAGATGCGTGGCCCACAACACGCCCAGATCACGCGT
>NCGI01000347.1 GCA_002256925.1 Polaromonas sp. 28-63-22 | reverse complement strand
GGTGGCACCTGCCCTGTTTTCGACGACGACCGTGGTGTTCCACATCGCGCCCAGCTTCTGGCCCATGACGCGCGCCAGAATGTCGGTGCCGCCGCCGGGTGCGAAGCCGACGAGGATGCGGATGGGCCCGCTCGGCAGGGTCTGCGCCATGAGCGAGGGGAAAGCCAGGGACGCGGCGCTGGCGGTCACAAAAGTTCTGCGTTGCATGGTGTTGTCTCCAATGGAAGTTTTTTCGGGTGACGGGGCGGAAAACAGGAAGCCGGGACAGGAAGCTAAAACGGGAAGCGGGAACGGAAAATCTTCAGGCGGCCTTGCGCTGTGGCACGACGGCGGCGTGGCTGGAAAAGTGATCCATGCGAGCTTCAGGCCCATCTCGCAGCCGGCCAGCGCCGCCATCAGCGTCAGGTCGTTGGAGTCGCCCAGATGCCCGATGCGGAACATCTTGCCCTTGACCTTGCCCAGGCCGGTGCCAAGCGAGCAGTCAAAGCGCTCGTAAATGATCTTGCGCACCCGGTCGGCATCAACGCCGTCGGGCATCATCACGCCCGTAAGGATGGGCGAATAGACCGACGCGTCGGCGCACTGAATCTGCAGGCCCCAGGCCTTGACGGCTGCCCGCACGCCCACCGCCCAGCGCTGGTGGCGCGCAAACACCGTCTCCAGGCCATGCTCAAGCAGCATGTCACAGGCTTCGCTCAGCGCATACAGCAAGTTGGTGTTGGGTGTGGTTGGCCAGTAGCCGGTCTTGTTCATCTCGATGATTTCGTCCCAGGCCCAGAAGGCTTTGGGCAAGGTGGCCTTTTTGCTGGCTTCAATGGCCTTGGCAGACACGGCGTTGAAGCTGATGCCAGGCGGCAGCATCAGGCCTTTTTGTGAGCCACTGATGCTGACGTCCACGCCCCACTCGTCGTGGCGGTAATCGGCCGAGGCCAGACCCGAAATCGTATCGACCAACAGCAGCGCCGGATGTCTGGCTGCATCGATGGCCTGGCGCACAGCGGCAATGTTGCTGGTGACGCCGGTGGACGTTTCGTTGTGCACCACGCAGACCGCCTTGATGCTGTGCTGCGTGTCGGCTTTCAGGCGCTCTTCAATCAGATGCGCCTGCACGCCGTGGCGCCAGACCTCCGCGCCGGGGTAGGACATGACTTCGGTTTTCAGGCCCAGCCGGGTCGCCAGCTTTTGCCACAACCAGGCGAAGTGACCGGTCTCGTACATCAGCACGTGGTCGCCGGCATTGAGCGTGTTGACCAATGCGGCTTCCCACGCACCGGTACCCGATGCGGGGTAAATCATCACGGGCTGCCTGGTCTGGAAAACCTGTTTGATATCAGCCAGCACCTTGAGGCCGAGGGCCGCAAACTCGGGGCCACGGTGATCAATGGTGGGCAGGCTCATGGCCCGCAGTACGCGGTCGGGAACCGGGGACGGGCCCGGAATCTGCAGGAAATGGCGGCCGGTGGGGTGGAAGTCGAGCGTCAACATGGCTTGTTTCTCAAAAGAAAGGATCGTGGGACGTATTTTTTGCATACAAAATACTTTTGTCAATATGGACACCACTAGTGATGTCGTTTGACAGCTAACTATTTTGCATACAAAATTTGGCCATGTCTGCTGAAATCATTCCGATCACCCCTGCGCCACGTGCCGCCCTGCACGAACAGGTGGCGCACCGCTTGCGCCAGATGCTGGTGGAAGGAAGGATTCCACCGGGTGCCAAACTCAACGAGCGCGAGCTGAGCATTGATTTGAATGTCTCGCGCACGCCCCTGCGCGAAGCCATCAAGATGCTGGCGGCCGAGGGGCTCGTGGAGCTGCTGACCAACCGTGGCGCCATTGCGGTGGAATTGAGTGAGTCCGATGTGCTGCACACCTTTGAAGTCATGGCGGGGCTGGAGGCCCAATCGGGCGAACTGGCGGCGCAGCGCATCACCGAAGCAGAACTGAACGAAATCAAGGCGCTGCATTTTGAAATGCTGGCGGCCTACACCCGGCGCGACCTGCCCGCCTACTACCGGCTCAACGCGGCGATCCACAACGCCATCAACGCAGCCGCCAAAAATCCCGTGCTGGCGGCAACCTACAAGCAGGTCAATGCCCGCCTGCAGGCGCTGCGTTTTCGCTCCAACCAGGACGGCGAGAAATGGAAAAGCGCCGTGGCCGAGCACGAATTGATGATCCAGGCCCTGACGGCCCGCGATGCCGCCGGTATGCGCGCCGTACTGGCCAGCCACCTGGCCAACAAGCTTGACGTGGTGCTCGAACAGTTGCGCGCCGCCAGTCAACCCTCAACCACCCACGCATCCCC
>NCGI01000054.1 GCA_002256925.1 Polaromonas sp. 28-63-22 | reverse complement strand
GAACGCCTTCAACCGCAAGCGCGACACTGTTTCACGTGAAACAGAGCGTCTGCGTTCGATCTGGGTCAACCCGCATCACTTGCCGGTGGCCGAGGCCGAACGGGTGCTCGGGAAGGCCATCGAGCGGGAATACAACCTGGCAGATCTGCTGCGCCGGCCCGAGGTGAACTATGCCGCCCTGATGTCGCTGGAAGCCGGGCGCCACGCCAACCCAGCACTGGAAAGCGACGCCGGCGGAGCCGACGAAGCCCAGCGCGTGATCGAGCAGATCGAGATCACGGCCAAATACGCCGGCTACATTGACCTGCAGAATGATCTGGACTATTTGCAGGTGCCCGCCTTGAGCTTTGAGGCGCGGCAGACGCTTGCCCGCCACCGGCCCGAAACGCTCGGGCTGGCCTCGCGGATTTCCGGCGTGACGCCGGCCACGGTGTCGCTGTTACTGGTACATCTGAAAAAGAACCTCTGGAAAACCTCGCTGGCCACCGCAGCGGTCCATACAGACCCCGAAAAAACGACGGCCTGAACGCCGGAAAGCCGGGCTGTCCCGCCATGCCTGCACCATCCGTGCGCTGTTGATTGAAGAAAGCCGAACTTGCCCGTGACCCTCGCTAACGAATCCGCCCGGCAAACGCTGGAGCGCGCCGCGCCTTCCTTGGGGCTCACGCTGGCCGCGCCGCAACGCGACGCCTTGCTCGCCTACCTCGATCTGATCGCCAAATGGACGCGGGTGTACAACCTCACGGCCGTTCGCGACCCCGCCGAGATGCTGACGCACCATCTGCTCGACAGCCTGGCGGCGATCGCGCCGTTGCAGCGCCAGCTTGAACAGCGCGGTCTGGAGCAGGGCGCCCGTCTGCTCGACGTGGGTTCCGGTGCCGGCTTGCCCGGTGTCGTGATGGCGATCTGCTGCCCGACCCTGGAAGTCACCTGTGTCGATGCAGTTGCCAAGAAGGTAGCTTTCATCACGCAGGCTTCATTGGCGCTGCAGCTTCCCAACCTGACCGGCACGCATGCCCGGGTTGAAAGCATCACCGAACCGTTCGATGTGATCTGCTCGCGGGCCTTTGCGTCACTGGCCGACTTCACGGCGTGGTCGCAAAGCGCGCTGGCGCCGCACGGGGTCTGGATGGCCATGAAGGGCAAACACCCGACTGACGAGCTGGCCGCCTTGCCTGCTTCGGTGACGGTGTTTCACGTGGAACAACTACAGGTTCCGGGGCTTGATGCCGAGCGCTGCGTGGTCTGGATGCGCCCCACGGCTGCAGAATGACGCCAAACGCCCCCGTCTGACGCGGTAACGCGGCGGTGCCCTGACGTAAACTCGTCAGCTTGTTTCTGGGGGAATCTTCCATGTTGGGTTCATTGGCCGGTGTTGCCGACTACGGCGCCTTTGTCGTCGCCATCGTTGTGTTTCTGCTGATTCCGGGGCCCGGCAATCTGGCGCTGATCAACTCGACCAGCAAGGGTGGCGTGGCGGGCGGCATGGGCGCTACGCTGGGCGTGATCGCGGGCGACCAGGTGCTGCTGTGGGCCGCCGTGGCGGGAGTTTCAGCGGTGATGACCGCTTACCCGGCAGCCTTCCGGGCGGTGCAATGGATGGGTGCGGTTTACCTGACCTGGCTCGGCGTCAAGATGCTGATCGCCAAGGCCGGCGACGCACCGATTCTCCAGATCAAGCCGCATCACTATTTCCGGCAGGCGCTACTCATCACGCTGCTGAACCCGAAGGCGATTGTTTTTTACATGGCGTTTTTCCCGCTGTTCATCGATCCGGCACGGCATCAGGGCATGACGACCTTTGGCGTCATGGCGGCCACCATCGCGCTTTTGACTTTTCTCTACGGGCTCGCCGCCGTTCTGCTGACGTATTTTCTGGCTGAGCGTATCCGCGCCAGCCCGCAGATTTCGGGCTTTCTGCAGAAGGCCGCTGGCGTTTTCCTGATCGGCTTCGGCATCAAACTGGCTATTTCCAAATGACAACAACGGTGCGCGACACGCCAGAGGCGGAAGAAAACCACGGGCTGGCAGGATCGGCGCACGGGCCAGCGCCCGTACCCGCCGAGATCCTTCGACAGGCTCAGGACGAACGGGCCAAAGTGAGCGTGGGGGCCAAAATCTTCTGCGTGGCCAACCAGAAGGGCGGGGTGGGCAAAACCACCACCACCGTCAATCTGGCCGCCGGGCTGGCGAAGGTTGGCCAGCGTGTGCTGATGATCGACCTTGACCCACAAGGCAATGCCACCATGGGTTCCGGGGTGGACAAGCGCAAGCTGGAAATGACGATTTATGACGTGCTGCTCGAATCGGCGTCGATCAGGGAAGCCCGCGTCACCAGCCAGAAGCTGATCGATGGCGGCTGCAGCTACGACGTGCTGGGCGCCAACCGCGAGCTGGCCGGTGCGGAAGTGGAGCTGGTGCAGGTCGAGCGTCGCGAAAAGCGCCTCAAGCTGGCGCTGGCCGAGGTCGCGCCCGATTACGACTTCGTGCTGATCGACTGCCCGCCGTCGCTGTCGATGCTCACCCTCAACGGGCTGTGCAGTGCGCACGGCGTGATCGTGCCGATGCAGTGCGAATATTTTGCGCTGGAAGGGCTCACCGATCTGGTCAACACCATCAAGCAGGTGCATGCCAACCTCAACAAGGATCTGCAGATCATCGGCCTGCTGCGCGTCATGTTCGACCCGCGCATCACGCTGCAGCAGCAGGTCAGCGAGCAGCTCAAGCAGCACTTTGGCGACAAGGTCTTCAACACCGTCATTCCGCGCAATGTGCGGCTGGCCGAGGCGCCCAGCTACGGCCTGCCGGGGGTGGTGTTCGACCCGTCTTCCCGAGGGGCGCAGGCGTTTGTGGCCTTCGCGGAGGAAATGGTCGAGCGCATCAAGGGTATGTGACGTGTGATGAGAAATACGAAGTCATTCACCGCAGAGGCGCAGAGAACGCAGAGGGCCGCAGAGAAACAAGCCAATTGATTGAAATATCTCTGCGAGCCTCTGCGCCTCTGCGCCTCTGCGGTAAAAGGTTTTCACCAGCGACGTTTTGACCGTAGATCTGATAAAAATCACCCTCCAGCCCAATAAACACCTGCGCAAGCAGCTATCAAAATAATAGCGAGTCACCGTCGCCACGCATGCACCCGAGCAATGTCCTGATTCTTCCCGGCTGGCAAAACAGCGGCCCCGACCACTGGCAAAGCCGCTGGGAGCGCAGCCACGGCTACACCCGCGTCGAGCAGCACGACTGGATGCGTCCGTTGCGCGGCGACTGGATCGCCCGCCTCGAAGACGTGGTGCTTTCGCTTGATGGCCCGGCCGTGCTGGTGGCGCACAGCCTGGGCTGCCATGCGGTGGCCGCGTGGGCGGCGCACTCCGGCAACACGCACCGGGTCAAGGCCGCGCTGCTGGTGGCGCCGCCCGACGTCGCACGCGACGATGTCAGCCAGATGCTGCCCGGCTGGGCGAAACCCGTTGCCGGCCGGCTCCCCTTCCGGTGCGTGCTGTTTGCCAGCAGCAACGACCCTTTTTGCGATCTGCCACGCGCACGCGGTTTCGCGGAAGCCTGGGGCGCCGACTGCATCGAGGCGGGCGCCCACGGCCACCTGAACGCCGAAAGCGGCCTGGGCGACTGGCCGCAAGCGCACGCGCAGCTACTCGGCCTGATGCGCCTCTGAACCACCACCCCATTACCCGATTCGTATTCAAGAAAGACAACACACCATGGTCACCAAAAAACCCAAAGGCCTGGGCCGCGGACTCGAAGCCCTGCTGGGCCCCAAGGTCAACGACGCGCTCGAAGCCGACAACGCCAACAGCAGCGCCAACGGCCCCGGCCTGCCGGCGTCGCTGCCCCTGACCGACCTGGTGGCCGGCCAGTACCAGCCGCGCACCCGCATGGACGAGGGCGCGCTGTACGAGCTGGCCGAGTCCATCAAGGTGCAGGGCATCATGCAGCCGATCCTGGTGAGGCGGCTGACCAGCGGATCGAACGACGGCAAGTACGAGATCATTGCCGGCGAACGGCGCTTCCGGGCGGCCCGGATTGCCGGCCTCGACAGCGTGCCGGTGCTGGTGCGTGACGTGCCCGACGAGTCGGCGGCGGCGATGTCGCTGATTGAAAACATTCAGCGCGAAGACCTCAATCCCCTGGAAGAAGCCCACGGCCTGCAACGCCTGGTCAAAGAGTTTGGGCTCACTCACGAACTCGCGGCGCAGGCCGTCGGGCGTTCGCGCAGCGCTGCGTCGAATCTGCTGCGCCTGCTCAATCTGGCCGATCCGGTGCAGACCATGCTGATGGCCGGCGACATCGACATGGGCCACGCGCGGGCGCTTTTGAGCCTGGACCGGGCCACCCAGATCACCGCCGGCAACCAGATTGCGGCCAAAAAAATGTCGGTGCGCGAAGCGGAAAACCTGGTGAAAAAACTCGGCGCCGAGTTTTCGCTCAAGCCGCAAAAACAGGCGCGGGAAAAATCACGCGACACCCGCCGCGTGGAAGAAGAACTCGCCGACCTGCTGATGGCCGAGGTCGAGGTGCGCATCAAAAAGCAGGTCAAGCGCAACGGCCGGCGCGAAGACACCGGCGAGGTGGCGATCCACTTTGCCTCGATGGATGAACTCAACGGGCTGATCGAGCGCCTGCGCGGTGGAAAGTGAAAAAATGACTAGTCCAACACCAGCCAGCGACCCGTTGGCGCAATCCGCTAGCCCTGCCGCAGATCGGGCCGGCCAGCTTGCCGCCTTGATTCCTGAGGCCTTCAGCGAAGGCAAGCTCGACATCACTGCGCTCAAGCGTACGCTGGGCGAGGCGGCCGTGATCGAAAGCGGCGAACGCTATGCGCTCACCTGGGCCGGCAAGGCCAACGCCTACAAGGTGCTGCAAACCCCGTCCACTGCCACGCTCCGGCCCGAGCGCGACAAGTCGATCAACTTCGATGCGGCGCAGCATGTGTTCATCGAAGGCGAGAACCTGGAAGTGCTGAAAGTTTTGCAGAAGGCCTACTTCGGCAAGGTCAAGCTGATTTACATCGACCCGCCCTACAACACCGGCTCGGACAGCTTCATCTACCCCGACCGCTTCCAGGAAAGCAAGGAGGACTACCTGCGCCGCATCAACGACCTGGCCGACGACGGCACGCTGATGCGCGAAGGCTTCTTCCGCAAGAACAGCAAGGAAAGCGGCCACTACCACAGCAACTGGCTGTCGATGATGCTGCCGCGCCTGTACATCGCACGCAATTTGCTGCGCGAGGACGGGGTGATCTTTGTATCCTGCGACGACAACGAGGTGCATAACCTGCGGCTGTTGATGAACGAGGTGTTTGGGGAAGAAAGCTTTGCTGCTCAGATACCAGTCGTGAACAACCTTAAGGGGCGGAACGACCGCAAGTACATCGCGACTGCGCATGAGTATGTCCTCATGTATGCGCGGCCCACATTCGAATCGCTTGGGCTGCCGCTATCCAGCAAACAAATAGCAGAGTACAAAGAGGAGGACGGAGACGGCCTTAAATTCCAGTGGCGTGACTTAAGAAAACGCGGCGGGGCAGATACCCGGAAGGCTCGGCCAAAGCTGTACTTTCCTATTTATTCAGACCCTGCAACCGGCGACTGCGCGATGTCGAAATCCGACCGTTTTTCAATTGAAGTTGTGCCCAAAAAAAGCGATGAGTCCGATGGCTGCTGGCGCTGGGGGCTGGGCAAGATAACCAATGCCGTCAAAGAGCTTCGGGCAACAAAGGTTGAGGGAAAAGAGCGCTGGAACGTGAGCTACCGTGTCTACCTCGAAGCAAACGGTCAAGTCCGAGTATCCAAGCCGAAGTCCGTCTGGTTTGGACCAGAGCTTTCCACCGATGCGGGTACAAAAGCTCTTAAAGCACTCATTCCCGAAGTTTCCGACTTCACACCCAAGCCCGTAGACCTGCTCAAAATAGTTCTGTATCAAGCACTCGATGAGGATGACCTAGTCCTAGATTTCTTTGCAGGTTCTTGCACAGTTGCACAAGCCGTCTTGGAACTAAATCGCATTGATGAAGTGAACCGAAGCTTCATTTGCGTCCAACTCCCCGAGGCCATTGCCTCTGATTCAAGCCTCGGGGTTGCGGGCTACAAGTCAATTGCGGAGGTTGGCCGTACTCGAATCAAGCGAGTTATTGAGTCTCTCCAAGCGGCTTCTGACCTCGCAACAAGCACCCCACTTGCTTTGGGGGTTAAGTCTTTTTTGCTAACCCCCTCCAACTTCAAGCAATGGCGCGGCGACGGCATCGACACCACCGAAGAGCTGGCCGAGCAGATCAAGCTATTTGCCAAATCCGAAAAGCCCGGCGCCGCGGTCGAGCACATGCTTTATGAGTTGCTGCTGAAGTTCGGCCAGGAGCTGACCACGCCGGTGGAAGTGCTGGACGTCGAGAGCGGCAAGGTGTTCGCCATTCATGAACGCCGAATGCTGTTCGTCCTGGAATCGTTCACTGACGCCATGATCCTGCCGCTGGTGGCCCTGAAGCCGCGCGAGATCATCGTCATTGACGGCGTGTTCCTTGACTCCGACCCGCTTAAAACCAATCTTGACCTGCAGTGCCGCGACGCCGGCATCAAGTTCACCTGTCTCTGAAGGCTAAATTATGTTGATCAAACAGGTGCGTATATCGAATTTGCTCAGTTACGGGCCAAATTCCGAGCTCATTGAGCTTGGCCCGTTGAATGTGCTGATAGGTCCGAACGGTTCGGGCAAGTCCAACTTTCTGGAAGCACTTTCGCTTTTGCAAGCAGCGCCGGGCAAGATCACCGACCCGATTCGCGATGGTGGTGGTATTCAGGACTGGCTGTACAAATCAGCTGAGCGCACGAAGCGCGATGCGCGCATTGAGGTGCTCATGCCCAATGCCACCCATCCCAAAGCACTACGCTACGGTCTGGCTTTTCATGAGGTCGGGGGGCGGTTTGAACTGAGCGATGAGTTTCTGGAAAACGAAACGTCAGATCCGGGAAGGAGCCAACCCTATTTTTTTTACCAGTGGCGGGACGGGCATCCGGTCATCAACACGACCGTCAAGAAACTTGGCGAGCGCAAATTGCAGCGCGAGTCGCTCAAGCCTGACCAGTCAATCCTGGCGCAAAAGCGTGACGCAGATTTGTACCCTGAGCTGACTTTCGTGGCCGACCAGTTTCAGGCAATGCGTTTTTATCGAGAATGGACTTTTGGCCGCTACGCTGCGCCGCGCCTGCCGCAAAAAACTGATCTCCCGAATGATCAGCTGGAGCAAGACAGCTCAAACCTGGGTTTGGTGATTAACCGCCTGCGCATGAATGTCACAGCGCGAAAACGCCTCATTGAAGCGCTGCGCGCGGTGTACGACGGCATTGAAGATGTCGATGTGAGGGTGGAGGGCGGCACCGCACAGGTTTTCCTGATCGAGAAAAACGGCATCATGCCTGCGACGCGGCTATCTGACGGTACCTTGCGTTACCTCTCCATGCTTGCACTTTTGTGTGATCCAGCGCCACCGCCGTTCATTGCGATTGAGGAACCCGAGCTGGGTCTGCACCCGGATGTGCTGCCGACTCTGGCTCGCTTGTTGATTGAGGCCAGCGAGCGCACGCAACTGGTCGTGACCACCCACGCCCCCGGCCTGATTGATGCGCTCACTGATACACCCGAGTCGGTTTTTGTTTGCGAGCGTGATCAGGACGGCACCAGCCTTGAGCGGCTTGACGCGAATCAACTTACGCCTTGGCTTGAAAAATACCGTTTGGGCGAGTTGTGGACACGTGGCGAAATTGGGGGAACGCGTTGGTGAAAATAAAAAATGATGTGTTTGTGTACGCCGAGGGGGGCGGCAAGGGCAATGACAGCAGCGCCTCACAAGCCGAATTCCGACAGGCATTTGCGGCGTTCTTCTCGAAGACTCTATTGGGAACGACCCGCCGCCCTCGGGTTGTGACGTGTGGGGGACGGGACCAGGCCTTCGCGATGTTCACCACAGCGATTGCACAGGGGAAAAACGCGTTGCTGCTGGTTGACAGCGAAGATAACGTAGCCCCTGCGCATGAGCCTCCGCCGGCGGGAAACTGGCAGCCGTGGGCGCACCTTTCGCTTCGAGATGGATGGCAAAAACCTGCACGGGCAAATGATGATGACTGCCACCTGATGGCGCCTTGTATGGAGAGCTGGTTTTTGGCAGACTGGACTGCTGTCGGTGGCTTTTTCGGACAGGGGTTTACAGCCGCGCCGTTGCCGACGGGGCCAATAGAGGCGGTAGCCAAGCAGGACGTTTACACCGCACTCAAGCAGGCCAGCAAGGACTGTAAAACCAAGGCTGTTTATGGCAAGGGCGCGCACTCATTCAAGCTCTTGTCCTTAATTGACCCCACCCGCGTCATGGCAGCGTCGCCGTGGGCCGCGCGTTTTGTACAGGAGCTTGGAAAGCGTAAACCATGAAACTGCAATTCGACGCACACCAGGAATACCAACTCGAAGCCATCCGCGCGACCGTCGCCTTGTTCACCGGGCAACCCGATGCCTCGCAGACCGGCTTCACACAGGACGATGAACTTGCCAGCCTGAAGCTGACCGAAACCGGCGTGGCCAACCACCGCGTGATTACTGATGAGCAATGGCTGGCGAACCTGCAAGCCGTTCAGAAGACCCACGGCATAGCCCCCTCGCCAACACTGGAAGGGATGACGCTGGACGATGGCACGTCGGTCACGGCGGCAGCAGGCGCGTTCCCTAACTTTACGGTGGAAATGGAAACTGGCACGGGTAAAACATACGTTTATCTGCGCACCATTTTTGAGCTGTCCAAAACGTGGGGATTCAAAAAGTTCGTGGTTGTGGTGCCGTCAGTGGCGATCCGCGAAGGCGTGGTGAAAAGCCTGCAAATCACCAAAGAACACTTCCAGACGCTGTATGACTACGAGCGTGTCGAGTTCATGGTGTATGACTCGGCCAAGGTCAACCAGCTGCGCAACTTCGCGCTCTCGGATGCGATCCAGATTCTGGTGATCAACATCGACGCCTTCGCGAAAGATTCGGCCGAGCCATCCGGCGCCGGTGATGGCGCCATGCCCAAAAAGAAAAGCAAGGGTAACGTCATTAACCAAGTGCGCGAAACCGGCCTGAAGCCCATCGAGTTCATTCAGGCGGCGCACCCCATCGTGATCCTGGATGAACCGCAGAATCTGGAAACCGATATACGCAAACTGGCCATCTCGCGCTTGGGCCCGATGTGTACGCTGCGCTATTCAGCTACGCACCGCAACACCTACAACCTGATCTATTCGCTGAACCCAGTGCGCGCCTACGAGCTGGGCTTGGTCAAGCAGATCGGCGTTGATTCGGTCATAGAACTGAAAGACGCGAACCAGGCTTATGTGGAACTGGCAAGTTTCAAAACAGGCGCGCGCAGCGTCTCAGCCAAATTGTCGATCTGGGTCAATCAGAAGGGCGGGCCTGCGAAGAAGAGCATCACTGTCAAGAATGGCGATGACCTCTTTGGCGAGAAGTTTTCCAATAGTCGTGAAACCTACCGTGACGGCTTCATCGTCAATGAGATTGACGCTGGCGAAGGCTTCATCACGTTTGCCAATGACGTTCGTGTGCGCCTTGGCAGCCCGCACGGCGCACTGACCGATGCTATCCTGCGCTTGCAGATTGAGGCGACCATTCGCCGCCACTTCGAGAAGGCGTGGCGACTGCACCCGTTGGGCATCAAGGTGTTGTCGGTGTTCTTCATCGACCGCGTGGCAAACTACCGCGAATACCTGGATGACGGCACCACCGGCCTGGGGAAATTCGCTCTGTGGTTTGAGGAAATTTACGAGCAGTATCGGGCGATGGATGGCTTCAGCGGCCTCATGCAGTTTGATGCCGCCCGTGTACATAACGGCTACTTTTCGCAGGACAAGCGCGCCGTCTCGCCGTTCGAAACCGTCACCGGAAAAACCAATGCCGACGCGGAGGCCAGCGCGTTTGAGCTGATCATGCGCGACAAGGAGCGGCTGCTGGACTTGGCCGAGCCACTGGCGTTCGTCTTCAGCCACTCCGCGCTGCGCGAAGGCTGGGACAACCCCAACGTTTTCCAGATTTGTACGTTGGCAGAAAGCAGCTCAGACATCAAGAAACGACAGGAAATCGGGCGCGGTCTGCGGCTGTGCGTGAATAAAAATGGCGAGCGCGTTCGCGACCCGGCAATCAACCGGTTAACTGTGGTTGCCAATGAAAGCTACGAAGACTTTGCCGCCCAGTTGCAGACAGAAATGATCGAGGCAGGGGTAAAGTTCAAGCGCGAGATGGTACAGAACGAACGCGACAAGGTGAACCTGCGCCTGCGCAAAGGCTACGAAACCGACACGCGGTTTTTGGAGCTATGGGACAAGATTCGCGCCCGGACGCGCTATCACGTCGACTACAAAACGAGCGAGCTGATTTCAAAGGCCGCTAGCCGAATCAAGGCAAAGATGTCGGCGATCGGGCGGCCAAAGGTGGTGCTGACCCGGGCCGATATTGCCATCAGCGTCGGGGGAGTGACAGGCACGCAAACGGGGTACAAAACGCAGACGGTGGAAGCCAAATACGTTATGCCCGACTTTGTGGCGCAGGTGCAGGCCAAAACCGGACTGGCGAAATCCACGGTCGCACAAATTTTGCTGGAATCCACGCGACTCGCGGACGCGGTCAACAACCCGCAGGCTTTTGTGGATGATGCAGCCGAGCTGATCAACGCAGTCAAGCGCGAGTTTTTGGTTTACGGTGACGGCTCAGACAAGAGCGGCGTCAAGTATGTGAAGCTGGATGAGGCTTTCTACGAGATGCGGCGTTTTGAAAGCGATGACTTGATGGAGGTCTTCGCATCCAACGTGCAGGAGGTGAAGAAGCAGGAGAAGACACTTTTTTCGCACATCGTTATAGACTCCAACTCAGGCCCAGAGCGCCTTTTCGCGCAGGCTTGCGAAGACAACGACGACGTGCTGTTTTATATCAAGTTGCCGAAGTGGTTCAAGATTGACACCCCTGTTGGCACGTACAACCCGGACTGGGCGCTGGCCTACAAAAACGATCAATTGCTGTACTTTGTGGCCGAGACCAAGAACACTGGCGGCGGCCATGTGGATATGGGCCTGTTGCGCCCGATTGAAGATTTGCGAATCGAGTGCGGCAGGCGGCACTTCAAGAACTTTGAGGAAGTACGATTTAAGGTAGTCAGTTCGCTGACCGAATTAGTGGATTAACTCGTTACCCCTAAAGCTTAAAAATCTTCCCCGGACTCAAGTGTTCTTCTGGTTTAGGGCGCGCCTGACGGTGGGCACCATCTTCACGCCAGCGCCTGCCAGCCCGCGACCCCGCTTGCCCGATGCCCCGGCGATGCAGCGGGCCCGCATCAGCGCCCCTGCCCGAGAAACAGCAGCGCATAGCCCAGCAGGGCGGCGACCAGCAGCGCCGGAATCGCGTAGCCGTGAAAGCTCAGCCAGGCCTTGCGGTCGCCCGACAGCCGCAGCGCGATCAGGTTGGCGAGCGAGCCGATCATGAAGCCGAAGCCGCCGACGTTGACGCCGTAGGCGATCACGCGCCAGTCTTTCGAGTATTCGGCCAGCGCGATGGCCGCCGGCACGTTGCTGATGATCTGCGAGGCGGCGATGCCCGCGAAATACAGATGCATCGGCTGCTCCAGCCCGAGGCCGCGCATGGCCTCGCGCACGTACGTCAGCCCAGCGAGCAGGCGCAGGTCGATGAACATCAGCACAAACACCAGCAGCAGGCCCCAGTCGAGTTGCGCCAGCACGCGCGGACGTAGCACCACAAACGCGGCCAGCACGGCGGCCACGGCCCAGCCCGCCTGGTGCAGATCGGTCGCGACGAGGAAGGGCACATACAGCGCCAGCGAGACGCCGAACAGCGGCCGGTCCAGCGGCGCAGATGGCCCGGTGGCGCCCGAACGCACCGGCTTGGCACGGAACACCCGGGCCGTGAGCAGCAGCAGCCCCGCCATCATCAGCACCACCAGCGGCAGCATGTGCCAGACAAACTCGCCGAACGACACCTTCGAGAGCTGCCACAGGAAGAGGTTTTGCGGATTGCCGATGGGCGTCAGCGCGGAGCCGGCGTTCACCGCCAGCGCCTCGAACACGATCAGCCGCGTGGCAGGCATTTTCGTGAGGCGGCACAGGTCCAGGGTCAGCGGCACCAACACGAACAGCGCGACGTCGTTGGTGAGCACGGTCGAGAGCAGCGCCGCAGCCGTCACCAGGCTCAGCGCGACGGTGCGCTCGGTCGCCATGAGGCCCATCAGCGCCCGGCCGAGCCGGTGCAGCGCGCCGCTGACTTCAAGGCCCTTGGTGAGCAGCAGCAGGCCGGTCAGAGCAGCGATGGTCGGCCAGTCCACCAGCGCCGGAAAGCTCGTGACCGGTTGCGGTGTGATGACGCCCAGCACGACCAGCCCGGCCAGCAGGATGAGAAAAAACCGGTCGCGCGCCAGGCTCTGCGCCAGCTTTTTCAGCGCGGCGAAGGTGCCCGGGTCGGGCTGCAGCGGCGGCGCGCTGGCGTCGGGTTCAGGCGCGGGCATGGGAGAAACCGGCCCTACACCGGACGCGACGCAGGGGCGGTCGGGCATGTCACCAGGCGCGCCGCGCAAGCCGCGGCAGGCAGCCGAAAATTCTCGTCGAATTGACCTGCAGCCCAATAAATACCTGCGCAAACAGCTATCAATTCAGTAGCGCCTCACAAAGGATTGCGTGCGCTCACAGGCTGAAAATCTTGCCCGGATTCATGATGTTCTTCGGGTCCAGGGCGCGTTTGATGGTGCGCATCATCTCTACCGCGCCGTCACCGGCCTCCGTTAGCAGAAAATCCATCTTGTGCAGGCCCACGCCGTGCTCGCCGGTGCAGGTGCCCTCCAGCGCCAGGGCGCGTGAGACGAGCTGGTGGTTCAGGCCCTCGGCGACTTCGCGCTCCCTGGCATCGTCCGGGTCGATCAGGTAGCCGAAGTGAAAGTTGCCGTCACCGACATGGCCGACCAGAAAGTAGGGCAGGCCGCTGGCATCGACCTCGGCCACCGACGCCAGCAGGCAGTCGGCCAGGCGCGAAATCGGCACGCAGGCCGTGAAACTCCATCAGCAGCATCGGTTCCTCGCGCAGCGTGAGCTTCGAATGCGCGTTCACCATGCGCACCGTGTTGTGGTCGATCAGTTCCACGCGCGCAATCGGCACGCCCAGCTGGATCACCTCGATCGTCGTGCGCACGGCCGCCTCAATGCTGGGGAAAAAGCACACCGCCGCCGAAATCGCTTCCGGCAGCGGATACAGCCTGACCGTGACTTCGGTGATCACGCCCAGCGTGCCTTCGCTGCCGACCATCAGGCGCGTCAGGTCGTAGCCGGCGGACGATTTTTTGGCGCGCGTGCCGGTGCGAATCACCTCGCCGCTGGCCGTCACCACCTCCAGCGCCAGCACGTTCTCGCGCATGGTGCCGTAGCGCACGGCGTTGGTGCCGCTGGCGCGGGTGGCGCTCATGCCGCCGAGCGTGGCGTCCGCGCCGGGGTCGATCGGGAAAAACAGGCCGGTGCTCTTGATGGCTTCATTGAGCTGCTTGCGCGTCACGCCGGGCTGCACCGTCACGGTCAGGTCTTCTGCGTTGATGTGCAGCACCTGGTTCATGCGGCTGACGTCGATGCTGATACCGCCCTGCACGGCCAGCAGGTGGCCTTCGAGCGAGGTGCCGACGCCGAACGGGATCACCGGCACGTTGTGCTGGCTGGCCAGTTTCACGGCGTCGGCGACATCCTGCGTACTCTCGGCAAAAACCACCGCAGCCGGCGGCGGCGCAGCAAACGACGACTCGTCGCGGCCGTGCTGCTCGCGCACCACAAGCGCCGTCGAACACTGCGCCGCAAAGCGCGTTTTCAGGGCGAACTCATCGCGCGACAGGAAGGCGTCGTGGTTGCCGTCGATCAGGTCAAAGCGCTCCACCAGCAGCGGGAAATGCTCGGCTTCCGCGCGGCTGAGCTTGCCGTCGCGGTTGCGGTCGGCGCGGTTGAACGCGGCTTCGAGCTGGCTTCGCGAGGCCCCGTTCTGCGCCACGGTCCTTGCGCTGGCGGTATCGGTCACGGCAGTCATGGCCACAGGGGGCTGCTGACCGTTTGCCGGGAACGGTGCGGCCCCGCTCTGGGCATGGGCGGCGACGGCGCCCATGGCGAAGGTGGCGATCACCAGCAGGCTGCGGATTTCAAAGTTGGGAATAAAATCCCGCTGGAGACGGGCGCGTTTTTCTCGGGTGTTGCGGGTGGTCATAGAGGTATCCTTCTTTCTTGACAAGGCTTCATTGCAACCCGGCGCGCGCGCCTCCGCCAGCGCTTTTGCAGGGTGTTTCCTGCCTCACAACAAGGTTGACGTCGACACATTTCCTTGCCTTGCGTAACCTTCCCGGACTTGCCTTTTTCGGTTTTTTTCCCGGTTTTTCCGGCTTTTCTTCCCATTCCATCCCAGCAGGCCCCCATGTCCAACAGACTGACCCAGATCGCCACCCGCACCGGAGACAACGGCACCACCGGGCTGGGCGACAACACCCGCGTCTCCAAAGACAGCCTGCGCGTGCATGCCATGGGCGACGTCGATGAACTGAACTCGAACATCGGTGTGCTGCTGTGCGAAGAGCTGCCGCCCGACGTGCGCGAACTGCTGGTCGAGGTGCAGCACCAGCTTTTCAACCTCGGCGGCGAGTTGTCGATTCCCGGTTTTGAACTGCTCAAGGCCGAAGCGGTTGCCACACTCGATGCCGCGCTGGACAAACACAACGCCAGCCTGCCCCGGCTGGCCGAGTTCATTTTGCCGGCGGGCTCGCGTGCCGCCGCGCTGGCGCATGTGTGCCGCACCGTCGCGCGCCGGGCCGAGCGCGCGGTGGTGGCGCTGGGCAGCGCCGAGGCCCTGAAAGACGCGCCGCGCCAGTACCTGAACCGGCTCAGCGACCTGATGTTCGTGCTGGCACGCGTGCTCAACCGCATGAACGGCGGCGACGACGTGTACTGGAAAAGCGAAAAACTGGCGCGCACCGGCAGCGAGTAAACCGCTGCGTCCAGGCGCTTGCGACGCCCAAGTCGCTATAAATTGTATAGCTGCTCGCGCAGGTATTGATTGGGCTTGCGGCCTGAATCGCTTAAGAAATCGCGACTACGCAGCCCTGTTCTTCCTCCTTCCCCCGCTGGGGGAAGGCCGGGATGGGGGTCCGCGCGGGTCGAACTTCAGCGCTCTACCCTTTGTCAGGGCCTGGCCGGAAGCGTCTGCTGCGCGGTTGGGACCAGTCAGACCTGGAGCCGGGAGGCCCCCATCCCAACCTTCCCCCAGCGGGGGAAGGGGCCGTGCGGACGCAGGAACAGAGTTCTTCGGTAGGCTGAGCAGTTACAAGAAATCACACAAACGCACCGCCGGAAGGCCCGGCGCTGCGGCCGCGTCAGGCCGGCTGCAGCATAGCCAGGGTGATGCGCGAGATGCAGGTCAGTTCGCCGGCCTCGTTGCGCAGTTCGATCTGCCAGACCTGTGTGCTGCGGCCCCGGTGCAGTGGGCGCGCGGTGCCCGTGACCCAGCCGCTGCGGGTGCCCTTGAAGTGGTTGGCATTGATCTCCAGTCCGACCGCGCGGTGCCCCTCCGGCACGCTGTAGGCGGCACCGCACGAGCCCAGCGTTTCGGCCAGCGTCACCGACACGCCGCCGTGCAGCAAGCCATAGGGCTGCACGGTGCGGCTGTCCACCGGCACGCGGGCGCGAATGAAATCGTCGCCGACCTCGAGAAATTCGATGCCCAGGTGCGAGACCGCGCTGTGCGCGCTGCTGGCTGCGAGCAGTTCGACGGAGATGGGCTTTTTCCAGATGGCGGTGGAAGTGTCTGTCGAAGCGGGCATGGTTTCAGGGCCTTCCAGGAAGTGGGACCGTCGCGGGACGATACGGTGGTGGCCTACAAAAGCAGGGCGACTTGTCGCGCCCTCCGTGCGGCGGCGCACATTAGTATCGAGCTTTGGACTTCAGGCCGCTGATGAAAGCAGACTACCCATGACGCGCGCACGGAAGTGGCTGGTGGGCCTCGGTGCCGTGCTGGGTCTTTTGTTGCTGCTGGCCCTGATCGGGCTCGGCCTGCTCCCGCGCGACGAAGAGCTTGCCCGGCGTCTGGCCGATCAACTGTCCACCGCCACCGGCGTGCCGGTGACGGTAGGGGCCGTGCAATGGCGGGTGTGGCCCAGCCCCCGGGTGGTGATCGAAAACGTCGTGACGGAGCAGCCCAAGCCCATCACGCTCCGGAAAATCACGCTGCGGCCGAACTTGCAGGCGCTCTGGCAGCGGCGTCTTCAACTTAACGGTGTGCTGCTGGAAGGCGCCGTTGTGCCGCATCTGTCCGTGCTGGCACTGGGCCGGTCTGCCAGGTCCGGGCCGCCCACGCTGCCCTTGCAGCTCGATGCGCAGCCGCTGCTTCGCTTCGAATTCAGCGACGTCACCTGGGAATCGCGCCTGGGCATGGCCGTGGTTTATGAAGGCGAGGTGGCGTTCGACGCGCACTGGCGACCGCGCACCGCCCGCCTGGTTCGCCCCGGCGTGACACCTCCGGCCGCGCTGTCCGCCACCCGCCAGGGTCAGGACGACCGCTGGGCGGTGCGTACCACCCTCGGCGGCGGCACTGCCAACGGCGAGCTGCGCCTGCAGACGCAGCCCAGCGGCGGCCTGCGGCTCAGTGGCACGCTGCAGCCGCAGGGCATCGACACCGCGGCCGCGCTGGCGGCCTTCAACCGCAAGCCCGTGGTGGCGGGCAAGGCAGCCGGCACGACCACGGTGTCGGCCGAGGGCGATTCGCCGGCAAGCCTGGCACGTTCGCTGCACACGGCGTCCAGCCTGCGCATCAGTCGCGCCCGGCTGCTCGGTTTTGATCTGGAAAAAGCCGTCCGCAGCACGGGCACCGAACACGCTGGCACCACACCGCTCGATACGCTCACGCTCCAGCTCGACACGCAAAACACCGCGCAGGGCATGGTGATCACGTTCAGCAACGTCAAGGCCAGTTCGGGCGCATTGACCGCCACCGGCAAGGCCAGGCTGCTCAACCAGCAGATCGAAGGCGAGTTCACGGTCGATCTGGTCGAGGGGCTGGTCGGCGTGCCGCTGAAAATCAGTGGCCCGCTCAAGGCCGTGAAAGTCAGCGTGCCGCGCGGCGCGATCGCCGGTGCGGCCGTCGGCACGGCCGTGCTGCCGGGCATCGGCACCGCCATCGGCGCGCGGATAGGCGCCACGCTCGGGAAAATCTTCGGCGCCGGGCCGGACCCGGCGCCCAACGCGAAGAAACCGCCGCCAACCCCACCGCCGTCGCCGCGGCAGCGTTAGTTGCCATTGAGCGCGGGCGTTACAAGCTGTGTGCGTTCAGAAAGATCAGCGGGAAAAACGCAAACCAAGTGACTACCTGGCTACTAAAGTAGTCATTGGTTACCAACGTATCCCTTCCTGCGGCGGGTGTTTGTACCTATTTGCATCCGCACGCAGGTATATTCGAGGTTCGCCCGGTCATCCGGCTTGTAGGACTCTCAGCCTTGCCGTATGCTAAAACGCTCAATTTTTGCCCAGCCCATGTACCCGTCACAGCCCAACAGATCGGCCACCGACAAGGAAAGGCCGCTTGACCGGGCGCTCGAGAAGAGCGAAACGGTCAAGGAAACCGTCGAGCAGTCCGCACAGGAACTGCTGGTGATCAACGCTGTCCTCAAGCAGGAAATCCCCGAGCATGTCCAGACCGGCGACGTGGCGCAGGCTTTGCAAAAAAGCGATGAGCTGGAAGGCCTGATCCAGGACTCGGCCGAGGAACTGGCCCAGGTCAATGAGGCGCTGGTGCAGGAAATCGGCGAGCGCGAAGACCTTGAGCGCGAACTCGCCCGGACCAAGGCCGCCCTGGCCGAGGCCCAGAGCCAAACCCCCACACCGTAAACAGCGCAGCGCGCGCAAGTTGCCGGCGTCTGGCGCCGGTCCGTGCAGGTTCGATGCTACAGTCCGCGACATTGCGGAGCAGGACGCGTGCGGCCCAGGCTCAGCCCACCCTAGCCTCCCCCCTTCAAGGAACAGCCATGCACGGTACCGGCGTACTGCAGATCCCTTCCCTGCAAGCGCACTGCTCCGAGGCCGAATGGCAGGCGCGCATTGACCTGGCCGCCTGCTACCGCCTGGTCAGCCTCTACGGCATGTCGGACATGATGGCCAACCATATTTCCTCGCGCGTGCCCGGCGAAGACGGCGCGTTTCTCATCAACGCCTACGGCATGATGTACGAGGAAATCACCGCGTCCAGCCTGATCAAGGTGGACCACGACGGCAAAATCTTGCTCAAGCCCGATTTCGGCGCGCTCGACTACGGCGTCAACAAGGCCGGCTACGTGATCCACAGCGCCGTGCACGAGGCACGGCCCGAAGTCGGCTGCGTCATCCACACCCACAGCCATGCCTCGATGGCCGTCTCAGCCCTCGAATGCGGCCTGCTGCCGATCACGCAGACCGGCATGCGCTTTCTCAAGATCGGCTACCACGACTACCAGGGCGTGGTGCTCAACACCGACGAGCAGGCGTCCCTCGTGCAGGACCTCGGGCAGGGCGAAGCGCTGATCCTGCGCAACCACGGCGTGCTGACAGTCGGCCGCACCAACGGCGAGGCCTTCAACTGGACGCACCGGCTTGAACTGGCCTGCCGCGCGCAACTCGCGGCGATGGCCTGCAACGTGCCGCTGGTCCAGGTGGCGCAACCGGTGCTGGAAGAAACCTGGAGCAACTACCAGCCGGGTACGCGCCGGCCTTATGGTGTGATGGAATGGCCGGCGCTGCTGCGCAAGCTCGACCGCCTCGATCCGGGCTACCGCAGCTGATTTTCTGTGCTGCGGCGCGCCGTGGCACCATCGGGTTCGTGAACAACAACAAGGAGACAGACATGCAGGCAACACAGGAATCCATCATGTTCGGCAGCGTGTTCGGGAGCTGGCGCCAGCGTGCGGCGCCGCTGCTCGCGCTTGCTGCGCTGCTGGGCGCGACCACCCAGGCCAGCGCGCAGACGACCCCGGCCGCCTACCCCAGCAAGCCGGTGCGCGTCGTCGTGGCCTTCACCGCCGGCGGCACCACCGACATGATTGCGCGCAGCGTCGGCCAGCAACTGGCCGACAAGCTCAAACAGTCGTTCGTCATTGACAACAAGCCAGGCGGCGGCGGCAACATCGGCACCGAGTTTGTCGTGCGCGCGCCGGCCGACGGCTACACGCTGATCGTCAACACCGTGGGGCCGATGACGGTCAACCCGACGCTGTATAAAAAGCTCGCCTACAACCCGCTGACCGATCTGGTGCCGGTGGTGATGATTGCCGACGTGCCCAACGTGCTGGTGGTCAATCCTTCGGTGCCTGCCGCCACGCTCGACGAATTCACCGCCTATGCCAAGGCCAACCCGGGCAAGCTCAACTACGGCTCGACCGGCATCGGCACGTCCTCGCACCTGTCGGGTTTCATGCTGGCCCGGCGCGCCGGTTTCGAGGCCACCCACGTGCCCTACAAAGGCGTCGATGCGCTGAACGATCTGCTGGCGGGCCGGCTGCAGTTCATGTTCGCCACCATTCCGTCGGTGATCCAGCATGTGCAGGCCGGCCGGCTGCGTGCCATTGCTGTCACCAGCACGGCGCGCTCGCGCTCCCTGCCCGACACGCCGACGGTGGCCGAACGCGGCTTTCCCGGCTTCCAGGCGGGCTCCTGGATGGGCGTGTTCGCGCCCAAGGGCACGCCCGAGGTGGCGATTGCCACGCTGAACAAAGCCGTCAATGAAATCCTTGCCGTGCCGGCCATGCAGGCGCAGATGATTCGTGAAGGCGCTGACCCGGTCGGTGGCACGCCCGCCGCGCTCGGGCAGTTCACGCAAAAGGAGTTCGAGAAATGGCGCGCCGTGGTGCGCGAGTCTGGCGCGACGGCTGAGTAGCCGGCCCGTTGAACACGGCCATGCCCGCGCCGCTGCGCATCCTGCTGTCTGATGCGGCGCGCGCATGCCTCGGCCCGCGCATCGCCCATGCGCTCGGCCCTCACCCGTTCGAGCTGCTATCGATCAACGCACTCGCCACCTCGCCGATAGCCGACGCGATAACCGATGCCGACATCGCCTTCATCTCGCGCGATGTCACCGGCCGCTCCACCAAGCACGAGCTGGCGCCGGCGCTGCAAGCCTGCTACGAGACGCTGCGCCAGGCGCCCAGCCTGCGGTGGGTGCACATTCATTCGGCGGGCGCCGACCGGCCCGTGTATGGCAAATTGCACGCGCGCGGCGTCGCCGTGACCACCTCGTCGGGCACCAACGCGCAGGTCGTGGCACAGACCGCCATCGCCGGGCTGCTGGCGCTGGCCCGGCGCTTTCCGCAGCTGATGGTGGCGCAGCGCAAGCACATCTGGGCGCCGCTGATCGACCGCAACGGCGTCGCCTTGCCGCGCGACCTTGATGGGCAAACGGCAGTCGTGGTCGGCTGGGGGCCGATCGGCCAGCACATCGGCCGGCTGCTGACGGTGCTGGGACTGCGCACCGTTGTCGTCCGCCGCAGTGCGTTGGCGGTTGATGGCGTTGATCGGGTGGTCGGCTTCGAGGGGCTGGATAAAGTTCTTGCGAAAGCCGACTGGCTGATCCTCGCCTGCCCGCTGACCGACACCACGCGCGGCCTGATCGACCGCCAAGCGCTGGCGCGGCTGCCGCCGGGTGCGCAACTCATCAACGTTTCACGTGGCGAGGTGGTGAACGAGCCCGATCTGATCGCCGCGCTGCAATGCGGTCAACTCGCCGGCGCGTTTCTCGACGTGTTCGCG